>NZ_CAXBJS010000056.1:0-15765 GCF_963976025.1 uncultured Arenimonas sp. | reverse complement strand
CGCCTTCCCCGGCCTGAATTTCGACGAAGCCGATCTGCGCGCCGGCGTCGCTTATGCCCACCAGCGCGGCCGCAAGGTCTACCTGGCCCTGAACACCTATCCGGAAACGTCCCGCCTGCGTGCCTGGCAGGCCGCGGTTGACCACGCCGCGGAGCTGGGCTGCGACGCCATCATCGCCGCCGAGATGGCCGTGCTAGACCACGCCATGCGCGAACATCCGCGGCTTGCGCGGCACCTTTCCGTGCAGGGTTCTGCCACCACCGCGCCGGCCCTGCGCTACATGCACGAACGTTTTGGCATCAGCCGCGCGGTGCTTCCCCGGGTGCTTTCGCTGCAGCAGGTCGAACGCCTGTGCGAACGGTCGCCGGTGCCGCTGGAGGTTTTCGCCTTCGGCAGCCTGTGCATCATGGTCGAAGGCCGCTGCCAGCTTTCGAGCTATGTCACCGGCGCGTCGCCCAATCGCCACGGCGTTTGTTCGCCGGCGCGCTTCGTGCGCTGGGAAGAACACGAAGGCGGCGACCGCGGTGTGCGGCTCAACGGCCTGCTGATGGATCGTTACGCCCCCGGCGAACCCGCGGCTTACCCGACGGTCTGCAAGGGCCGCTTCGAGGTTGCCGGCGAAACCTTCCACGCGCTGGAAGAACCCACCAGCCTCAACACCCTGGAACTGCTGCCGCAGCTGGCCAAGGCCGGCGTCGCGGCGCTGAAGATCGAGGGCCGCCAGCGCGGTGTCGCCTACGTGTCGGCGGTCACCCGCACCTGGCGCGACGCCATCGACCGGCATCGCGCCGACCCCGACAACTGGAAATTGCAGCCCGGCTGGCAGAAGGCGCTTTCGGCCCACGCCGAAGGCCACCAGACCACCCTCGGCCCCTACCACCGCGCCTGGCACTGACCCGATGAAAATCAGCCTTGGACCCCTGCAGTATTTCTGGCCGCGTGAACGCACGCTGGACTTCTACCGCGAAGCCGCCAGCTGGCCGGTGGACGTGATCTACCTGGGCGAGACGATCTGCAGCAAGCGCCGGGAACTGGGCACGCGCGACTGGATCGCCCTGGCCGAAGAACTGGCGGCGGCGGGCAAGGAAGTGGTGCTGTCGAGCCTGGCCCTGGTCGAGGCCGAATCCGAACTCAACGCGATCCAGCGCATGATCGCGCACGGGGAATTCTGGATCGAAGCCAACGACCTGACGGCGGTGCAGTTGTGCCGCGAACAGGGCCTGCCCTTCGTCGCCGGCCCCAGCCTGAACATCTACAACCATCGCGCGCTGGAACTGCTGGCACAGGACGGCCTGCGCCGCTGGGTTCCCGGCGTCGAACAGGGCCTGCAGCAGGTGGACGACCTGCTGGCCGCCCACGCGGCGCAGGGCCACGCATTGCCCGAACTGGAAGTGATCGCCTGGGGCCGACTGCCGCTATCGTATTCCGCGCGCTGTTTCACCGCCCGCGCCCTGGATGTACCCAAGGACGCCTGCGGCTTCCGTTGCATCGAACATCCCGAAGGCCTGCCGCTGGCCACGCGCGAGGGCACGCCCTTCCTGCGCATCAACGGCATCCAGATCCTGGGCGAGGAAGTCACCGACCTCGGCCCGGAGTTGCCGACCCTGCGTGCGCTTGGCGTGGGACTGCTGCGGCTGTACCCGCAGGCCGCAGGTATGCGCGAAATCGTCGAACACTTCGACCTGGCCCGGCGCTCGCCGCTGGCGCCGCCGCGCCGGGGCGCGGTCAACGGTTACTGGCACGGCCTGCCCGGCAAACCCGGGCTGCCGGCAGGCTGAGGCTTCAGCCTGCGGTGCCGAACACCAGGCAGGCGTTGGTGCCGCCGAAACCGAAGCTGTTGGACATCACCGTGCGCAGCGTGGCCTCGCGGCTTTCGCGCAGGATAGGGAAACCATCGGCCTGCGGGTCGGGCGTGGTGATGTTGGCCGAGCCGGCCATGAACCGGTCGCGCATCATCAGCAGGCAGTAGATCGCCTCGTGCACGCTGGCCGCGCCCAGGGAGTGCCCGGACAGCGCCTTGGTGGACGACAGCGGCGGAATGGCTTCGCCGAAGGCTTCGCGCACGGAGCGCAGTTCGACCAGGTCGCCCAACGGCGTCGAGGTGCCGTGGGTGTTGAGGTAGTCGATCGGTGCTTCAACACCCTGCATCGCCATGCGCATGCAGCGCACCGCGCCTTCGCCGGACGGCGCGACCATGTCGGCACCATCGGAAGTAACGCCGTAGCCCAGCAGCTCCGCATGGATGCGGGCACCGCGGGCAAGCGCGTGCTCGTAGTCTTCAAGCACCAACATGCCGCCGCCGCCGGCAATGACGAAGCCGTCGCGGGTGGCGTCGTAGGGGCGCGAGGCCGTGGCGGGTGTTTCATTGTGGTGCGTGGACAGGGCGCCCATTGCGTCGAACTGCAGGCTCAGCGACCAGTGCAGTTCTTCGCCGCCGCCGGCGAACATGATGTCCTGGCGGCCGGCGCGGATAAGGTCGGCAGCGGCGCCGATGCAGTGCGCCGACGTCGCGCAGGCGGCCGAAATCGAATAGCTGGCGCCGCGGATGCCGAAGGCGGTGGCCAGGTTGGCCGACACCGTCGAACCCATGGTGCGCGGCACCATGTAGGGGCCGACCTTGCGCACGCCGCGGTTGCGCAGCAGGTCCGCCGCTTCGACCTGCCACTGGGTCGAACCACCGCCGGAACCCGCGAACAGGCCGGTACGGTCCGAGCGCACCTGGGAATCGTCGAGGCCGGCGTCGGCGATCGCGTCCTGCATGGCCACGTGCGCGAACGCGGCACCGTCGCCCATGAAACGCAGGACCTTGCGGTCGATGCGCGCCGGCAGGTCGATGTCCGGCGCGCCGGACACCTGGCTGCGCAGGCCGGCTTCCACCGCCGCCTCGTCGCGCCGGATGCCGGAAAGGCCGCTGCGAAGCGCCGCCGAAACCCGGTCAAGCTGGTTGCCCAGGCACGAGACGATGCCCATGCCCGTAATCGCGATGCGCCGCATGACTACATGCCTTCGGTGGAGGAGAACAGGCCGACGCGGAGTTCGTCGGCGGTATAGATTTCGCGGCCGTCCACGAACGTGCGGCCGTCGGCGATCACCATCTTCAGGCGACCGCGAACGACGCGCCGGATGTCGATCTCGTAGGTCACCAGCTTCGCGGTCGGCAGCACCTGGCCGGTGAACTTCACCTGGCCCACGCCCAGCGCACGGCCGCGGCCGGGTTCGCCAAGCCACGGCAGGAAGAAACCGGCCAGCTGCCACATGGCGTCAAGGCCCAGGCAGCCCGGCATCACCGGGTCGTCGGTGAAGTGGCAGGCGAAGAACCAGAGGTCCGGGCGGATGTCGAGCTCGGCGCGGATGAAACCCTTGCCGTGTTTGCCGCCGGTTTCGCTGATCTCGGTGATGCGGTCGAACATCAGCATCGGATCGGACGGCAGACGCGCGCCGTCCGGGCCAAACATGGCGCCGCTGGCGCACTCCAGGAGCTGGCTGCGATCGAAGGATTGGGGCACGTTCATGGGGGAGCGATCAGGGGGAAGTGCAAAACATTCGGCTGCCAATGTGGGGCATGACCTGCCTGGTATCAAGCAATTTCGCCGTACGCTGGCGTTTCGATGCCCTGGCGTATGTTGTGCCCCGACGTCGAATCGACCCGGTAATGCGCACCACGCGAGCGTTTCCGGGCCAGTGCGGGCGCCAGCAGCGCAAGCGCCAGTCGACCCTGCCAACTGCCGGCCATGGCAGGGCCGCCGGTGATGGCGGCCATGGCGGCGGCCAGTGATTCACCGCTTCTTAGGGGGCCGAGCGCAGCCGTGAGGTGCATGGTTATGTGTTCACGCGATTCGCTGTCGGCTTCGGGCCCGGCGTCCACCCAGTGGCGTACCGGTGCGGGCCGTTCGCCCCGGCTTCGCAGGCGCGCACCAAGCGCGCGCCCGCACACCACGCCTTCAAGCAGTGAATTGCTCGCCAGGCGATTGGCGCCGTGCACGCCGCTGCAGGCGACTTCGCCGACCGCATGCAGTCCGGCGAGGCTGCTTTCGCCCTGCTGACCGACGGCTATGCCACCCATGTGGAAATGAACCGCTGGCGTGACCGGTATCCGGTCGCTGCGCGGATCGATGCCGTGTTGCGCGCAAAGCGAGAGCACGGACGGGAATTGCCGCCACGCGGTTTCTTCGACCGTGCGCGCATCGAGCCAGGACTGTCCGCCGGCGCGACGGTGGCGCCAGAGCCGGCGCGCGACCACGTCACGGGGCGCAAGGTCGCCCAGCGGGTGCGTGCCCTGCATGAGCGGCACGCCCTGTTCGTCGACCAGGCTGGCGCCGGCCCCGCGCAGCGCCTCGGTAATCAAGGGCAGGTGCCGGCCGGACGAGGAAGCAAACGCCGTCGGATGCCACTGGATGAATTCAAGGTCGCGCCCTTCTGCGCCCGCCGCCAGAGCGAGGGCCAGCCCGGATCCGTCGGCACCCTCGGGATTGGTGGTGGCGCCGAACAGCGCGCCGATGCCGCCCGTGGCCAGCACCAGATCCGCGGCGGCCAGTGGCGCGACCTGGCCCACATCGCCACGCACGCGCACGCCGGCCACGCGCCCGTCCGCGGACAGACCGATGGCCTGCAGCGTGTGTCCCGCCAGCCAGTGCACATGCGGGGCGTTCGCAACCGCTGCGGCCAGCACCTGCATCACCGCGTGCCCGGTGGCATCGCCGCCGGCGTGCACGATGCGAGCGCGGTCATGGCCGCCTTCGCGGCCAAGGCAAAGCCGGCCGTCATCGGCGCAGTCGAAATGCGCGCCCAGCGATGCCAGCCACTGCACGGCATCGGGCGCCGCCAGCGCCAGATCCAGCACGGCGCCGACGTGGTTGTGGCAGGCGCCGGCCACCAGCGTGTCGGCGGCATGGAAAACCGCATCGTCGCCCGGGCCCACGGCGGCGGCGATTCCACCCTGGGCCATGGCGCTGGCCGTGCCTTCGGCGCCCCGGCTTCGACTGAACAGGACAACCGGCCGCGGCGCGGCCGCCAGCGCCACGCAAAGGCCGGCGATGCCGCCGCCCACGACCACCAACGGCGATGGGTCCGTGCTCAGGCGCGTTCGCCCCGTCCCACCGCCAGCATGCGTTCCAAGGCGCGCCGCGCGCGCGCCGCCACGTCTTCGGGCACCGTGACTTCCGGGGCCAGGTCGCGCAGGCATGCGTGGATGTTCTGCAGGTTGATGCGCTTCATGTGCGGGCACAGGTTGCAGGGCTTGATGAACTCCGTCGCCGGGAAACGCAGGCGCAGGTTGTCGGCCATCGAACACTCGGTGATCAGGGCCACGCGCTCGGGCTGCTCGCGCTCGAGCCAGGCCCCCATGGCGCTGGTGGATCCCACGAAGTCGGCCTCGGCCAGCACCTCGGGCGGGCACTCGGGATGCGCAACCAGGCGCGCGTCGAAGCGTTCGCGCGCGTGCCGCGCCTGGGCCGCGGTGAAGGTCTCATGCACTTCGCAGCGGCCGTCCCATAGCACCAGCTTCACGTTGGTCTGGATGGCCACGTGCGCGCCCAGGTAGCGGTCGGGAAGGAAGATCACCTTGTCCGCACCCATCGCCTCGACCACCTGCACGGCATTGGCAGAGGTGCAGCAGGCGTCGGATTCGGCCTTCACTTCGGCGCTGGTGTTGACGTAGGTCACCACCGGCGCACCGGGGTGGCGGGCCCGCAGCATCCGCACGTCGGCGGCGGTGATCGAATCGGCGAGCGAACACCCGGCCTGGGCATCGGGAATGAGCACCTTCACCTTCGGCGCCAGGATCTTCGCCGTCTCGGCCATGAAGTGCACGCCGCACAGGACCACCACCTCGGCATCGCAGCCGGCGGCGGCCTGGGCCAGGGCCAGCGAATCGCCGGTGACGTCGGCGACGCCATGGAAGATCTCCGGCGACTGGTAGCTGTGCGCCATGACCACGGCACCGCGCTCGCGCTTGAGCGCCTGGATCGCGTCGATCCAGGGCAGGTGCATCGGGACTTCGACGCAGGGCAACAGACGTTCGAGCTTGTCGGCCAGGTCCGCGTATTCGGCCATCAGTTCATCGCGCCAGGCTGGTTTCATGCCGGATCCCCTTGCCAGGCCTCGCGCGCCGCGCGGGCGGCACGCGCACCGCGGTTGAGCACGATGCGCACGCCCAGCGGCACCGACTCCCAGGGCAGGCGGTCGAGCAGGTTGCGTGCGGTCAGACCCAGCTCGGTGTCGCCGGTGACTTCAAGCCGGCGCTGGAAGAACAGTGTGTCGGCGTCTTCCAGGCGACTGGCCAGCAGCAGCAGGTCGGTGGCGCTGCCGCGCACGCTGGCTTCGGCCGGCGCTTCCACGGCGCGCAGGCGGTCGCCGTCGAGTTCCAGCACCCAGGCCAGGCCGAGGTCGCTGACCTCGATGCCAAGGCGACGGCCCTGCATGAACTCCAAGTCGCCGGCGCCGATGGGCTGGGCCAGCAGGCGGCCGACCGCCTGTTCCAGCACCTGCCGCTGCCAGGGCGCGGGCACGAGACGCAGCAGCGGCGCCCAGCGCCGGGGTGGCGGCAGCCAGCGCAGCGGAGATCGGGGAAGGGATGCGCTCATGGTTTCTCCGGACTCGGGTTCCTGCAGGCGGCAGGCATCGTCGATAAGAAGCTCCAGCTGGCCCCGGGCCAGGCCGGGCGGCAGCCCCAGCCGGCGCGCCAGGCCCTGGCCGCGAGCCAGCACCTGGTCTTCGCGGGCCGGGTCGCGCAGCGGCAGGCCGGCGCGGCGTTTGGCCGCGGCCAGCCGGGCGACCAGGCGGCGCCGGCCGGCCACCATCAGCAGCAAGGCGTCGTCGATGCCGTCGACGCCGCGCCGAAGCAGGCTTACCGCAAGGGGAAGTTGGCTCATGGCGGGCATTGCAGCGCCCGTGCGGGCGCCGCGCCCTGACCTCGGTCAACCGCGGGCGATTGCGCCTAGAAGTCCACCACCAGGCCCAGGCTCGCGCCCCGGCCCGGGCGGGAATAAAAGGCGATGTCGTCGGCGTCGGCCGGCAGCCCGCGCAGCGACGACCAGTCCCAGGCGGTGCGGTCGGTGAGGTTGAACAGCGACAGGTTCAGGCGCACGTGCCCGCCCAATGACGCCCAGGCGTGCAGGTCCCAGTTCGCGTAGCCGGGCGGCAGGAACAGCGGCCCGGCGCTCTCGTCCGCGCGGGTGACGCGCTTGACGCCGGTCAGGCGCAGCTCCGTACCCCAGCGGCCATCGGCCGATTCGAAGCCGGCGCCCAGGCTGGCGCGCGGCGGCGGCACGGAGTTAAGCGGCAGGTCGCGCGCGGTGTCGTCGCCTTCGGCCCAGGACGCCACGGCGTCGAGGTACCAGCCGCTGGCGGCTTCCGACAGCGACTCCAGCCACCAGCGTCCCTCGAGTTCGATGCCCCGGATGCGGGCGCGCTCGCGGTTGACCGACTGGAACACCAGCTGGCCGCTGGCGTTGCGGCCCATGTTGGCGCGCGACTCGATCAGGTCGCGGTAGCGGTTGTCGTACACCGCCAGCGTGCCGACCAGGAAGTCGCCGTTCCAGCGCACTCCCAGCTCCAGGCCTTCGCTGCGCTCGGGCTCGAGGTCGGGATTGGGCAGCGCGATGTAGTTGAAGGTCGGCAGGTTCAGGCCGATGTTGACGTCGCTGAAGGGCGGCGCCCGGAAACCGCGCGTGTACTGCGCGTACAGGCCCAGCTGGTCGCGGTTCCAGCGCAGGCCCAGCTTGGGTGTCAGCTGGTCGTTGTCCAGCGACGCCGGCACCACGCCCGGGTTGTCTTCCGACCACAGCGCATCGGGATGGGCACGCAGGCGGTAACTTTCCCAGCGCAGTCCGGGCACCATGGCCCAGTGTTCGCCAAAGCGGATCTCGTCCTGCCAGAACACGCCGATCTCGTCGGCGCGGCTGTCGGGAAAATCACGCAGCGGGAACACCTCGCCGATGATCACGTTGCTCGACGCGCCGGTGACGAGGTTGGTTTCGACGCCGTCGCGGTAGCCGCTGTAGTCGTGCCGCGCCAGGTCGATGCCGAACACCTGCCAGTGCTGCACGCCCAGCCATTCACCGCGCCACTGGGCGTTGAGCTCGAGACCGGTGCTTTCCTGGCCGAACACGAAGCGGCGCTCGCGCCGCGACAGGAAGGGCGTGGCCCGGTCGGCAAGCCGGAACTGGTCGCTGAACTGGTCGGTGCGGCTGTCCTGGCGATAGACCAGCAGTCGCACCGGCCCCAGCGGACCGACCTGCCCCCATTCGGCGCCGAGGCTTGTGCGCAGGCGTTCGTAGCGGTCATCGCCGGTCAGCGCATACGTGGTGGCGAACCGGCCGGGACCAAATAGCTGCGACTGCACGTCGGTGCTCCGACGGCCCTCTGCGCGCTCGACGATGGCGCTCCAACGACCGGCGGCACCGGCGTCCAGGCTCAAGCGGGCCAGGGCGCTGTCGTTGCGGAAGTCGGCGGGATTGGCGGCATAAGCGGGGTCGTCGGCGCCGTTTTTCATCTGCTCGCCCTGGCGCCGGCCCAGGGCCACCAGCGCGGACAGGCGCTGGTCGTCGCTGCGCGCCACCAGTCGCCCCGAAAGCCAGCGCGACTGGTCGCGGCTGCCGGCACCGGCGCGCGCCAGCCCCTGCCAGCGATCTTCGTCGTCCGACCACGCAGTTTCGGCGGGATCCGGTGTCCAGTAGGCGACCACGCCGGCCAGTGCCTTGCTGCCGTGCAGCGTCGAGGCCGGACCACGCAGCACCTCGACGCGGTCGACGATGCCCAGCTCGACCAGGTCGCGTCCGGCCAGCGCGAACTGGCCCACGCCGAAGCCGTCGGGCAGCGGCACGCCGTCGAGCTCGACGCCGACCCGGTTGCCTTCAAGACCGCGCACATTGAAGCCCTGCGCACCAAAACGATTTGCATCCGTGCTGACGTCAACGCCGGGCAACAGCCGGGCCAGGTCTTGAATGCCCTGCACGCCGCGGCGCTCCATGGCCTCGCGATCGATCCGGCTCACCGCACCCACCACCTGCTTCAGGGGTTCGGCGCTGCGGCTGCCGACCACCACCACGGCGTCGAGCGTGCGCAGCGTGTCGTCTTCGGCGGCGGGCGACAGGGCCGCTGCGAGGGCAAGTGCAAGGGGTGCAAGGGACATCTTCTTCACCTGGACAAGTCGATGGCGCACCGTACGACAGCCGGTGGCCGCCGGGAATTGACCCCCGTCAATCCCATGGCCGCCCGGCAGGGCAAACATCGTTGCGCTTGATGCAGGTCAGGGGAGACCAGCCAGGCCAGGACCAAGCTTGACCCGACGGCGGGAGACCGCCGAGCAAAGCCAAATCCACCAACGGGGATCCAGCCATGAAACGCACACTCATCAGTACCGCCCTGGCGTTCGCGCTCGGCGCCGGCGCCAGCTTCGCCTTCGCGGCCGAAAGCGACGTCGTCAACGAACGCGCTCCCAAGACCGAAGACCAGGCCGGCGAAGCCGCCTACCTGGCCAACTGCGCGGCCTGCCACCAGCCCACCGGTGCCGGCCTGGCCGGCGCGTTCCCGCCGCTGAAGGACTCCGACTGGATCAGGAAGGACCCGCAGGCCGCCCTGCAGGCCGTCCTGGCGGGCCTGAGCGGCAAGATCACCGTCAACGGCAACGAGTACAACGCCGTCATGCCGGCCATGAGCCACCTGGCCGATGCCGACATCGCCGCCCTGCTCAACCACGTGATGGACGATCTCAACGACCTCGACACCCGTTTCACCGCGGACCAGGTCGCCGCCGCGCGCAAGGACATCGCCGGCGCCTCCGACCCGGCCCAGGGCGAAGCCCACCCGGGCACCTCCCAGGCCGAAGCGGCCTACAAGGGCGCGCCGTCCACGATGGCCGCGGGCGACATGAAGATGGTACGCAGCCCCGGCGCCCCGGACATGACCGAAGAAGAGTTCGCCCAGGCGACCGACATCTTCTTCCAGCGCTGCGCCGGCTGCCACGGCGTGCTGCGCAAGGGCGCCACCGGCAAGCCGCTTACGCCCGACCTGACCCAGGCCAAGGGCACCGATTACCTGAAGGCTCTGATCAACTTCGGCTCCCCGGGCGGCATGCCCAACTTCGGCACCGGCGGCGAACTGACCACCGACCAGGTGGACCTGATGGCCCGCTTCCTGCAGCACACCCCGCCCAACCCGCCGGAATGGGGCATGGCCGAAATGCGCGAAAGCTGGAAGGTCCTGGTGCCGGTCGAGGACCGCCCGACCCGGAAGATGAACCAGTACAACCTTGAAAACGTCTTCTCGGTGACCCTGCGCGACTCGGGTGAAATCGCCCTGATCGACGGCGACACCAAGGAAATCATCAACATCATCAAGACCGGCTACGCCGTGCACATCTCGCGTGTCTCGCATTCGGGCCGCTACGTGTACACCATCGGCCGCGACGGCAAGATCGACCTTATCGACATGTGGATGGCCAAGCCCGACCGCGTGGCCGAGATCAAGATCGGCCTCGAGGCGCGTTCGGTCGAAACCTCCAAGTACAAGGGTTTCGAGGACAAGCTGGCGATCGCCGGCGCCTACTGGCCGCCGCAGTTCGTGATCATGGATGGCCCGAGCCTGGAGCCGATGAAGATCGTCTCGACCCGCGGCATGACGGTGGACACGCAGGAATACCACCCGGAACCGCGCGTGGCGGCGATCGTGGGCAGCCACCAGCACCCGGAGTTCATCGTCAACGTCAAGGAAACCGGCCGCATCCTGCTGGTGGACTACAGTGACATCGACAACCTCAGGATCACCACCCTCGACGCGGCGCGCTTCCTGCACGACGGCGGCTGGGACGTGACCAAGCGCTACTTCCTCACCGCGGCCAACCAGAGCGACAAGATCGCGGTGGTGGACTCGAAGGAGCAGCGCATGGTCGGCCTGATCGACGTCGACAAGATCCCGCATCCGGGCCGCGGCGCGAACTTCGTGCACCCGGAATTCGGACCGGTCTGGGGTACGTCGGCGCTGGGCAACGACAAGATCACCCTGATCGGCACGGATCCGGAAGGCCATGCGGAACATGCATGGAAGGTGGTAGAGGTGCTGCATGGCCAGGGCGGCGGTTCGCTGTTCATCAAGACGCACCCGAAGTCGCGCAACCTGTGGGTGGACACGCCGCTCAACCCGGAAGAGAAGGTGGCGCAGTCGGTGGCGGTGTTCGACATCGACGACCTCGATGCTGGTTTCGAAGTGCTGCCGATCGCCGAGTGGGCGAACCTGGGCGAAGGCCCGAAGCGCGTGGTGCAGCCGGAATACAACGCGGCCGGCGACGAGGTCTGGTTCTCGGTGTGGAACGGCAAGGACCAGCGTTCGGCCATCGTGGTGGTGGACGACAAGACCCGCAAGCTCAAGGCGGTCCTGGACGACGCCCGCCTGATCACCCCGACCGGCAAGTTCAACATCAACAACACGGTCAACGACGTCTACTGACCGCTGACGCACCGCGACAAGAAAGGGCCCCGCGATGCGGGGCCCCTTTTTTGTTCCGTGCCGGCCTCGGGGCCTCAGGGCCAGCTGCGTTCCACCTGCAGCCAGATCTTGCGCGTATCGCGCGCAAAGCCGTCGCTCCGGTAGTCCGCCACTTTCAGCAGTCCCGCGAACCCGCCCGGCAGCGGGAACGACAGCGACGCGTCCCATTCCCGGCCGTAGTCGGCGCCGCCGCGGTCGGCATTGAAATCGTGCCAGGCCACCGTCCAGCCCAACTTGTCCTGCAGCCTGCCGCTGCCGAACTTGCCCGACACCGACGCATAATGATCGTCCAGGCCGTTGGCCGGCGTCACCAGGAACTTGTCCGCCCAGCCATTGAACGCATGCAGCGTCGCCAGCGGCGTCTGGAACGCCGTGCTGCCGTTGCCGCCCAGCTGTTCCCAGCCCAGCTTCCAGGTCAGGCCCAAGGCCGTGGCCGATGGTTCGACAAGAAAGTAGCCGGCGTCCACACGCAGCGGATTGTCCGCGTGGTCGCGCTGCTTCGCGACCTCCAGCGTCCAGCCCAGCGTCGTCGCCGCCAGTTCGCGGCTGCCGGTCCAGCGCAGGCCCAGCGTGCGCGTCGAAGCGCTTGCCACGTCCTTGTCTTCCAGCCAGTAACCGTAGGCCACCACCGTGCCCACGGACGTCCGCCAGCTGGCATTGGCCAGGTGCGCGTCCAGTCGGCGCTCGCGTGCCAGCGGGTCGAGGGCCTCGTCGCTGAAGACACGATGCACGCGGTCGAGCCAGGCGTAGCGCAGCACCAGCCCGTCGCGCGGACTGAAATCCGTCACCAGGGCGTCATAGGTCTGTTCGTTCTGGCGCCAGCCGACGTTGCCGATAAAACGCTGGTTGTCCAGCAACAGGCGCTGGCGGCCAAGCGTCGCGCCGCCCTTCGTGCCCTGCCAGCGCAGCCAGGCCTGGTTGACCTCCAGCGAAGCGGGATCGGCCACCACCGGATAGCTTGTTTCACCATTGGCAGTGGAGTTGAAGCGGTCGTCCAGCGCCGCGATGCCCTCGAACTCCAGCCCGGCACTGAAAGCGCTGCCCAGCGTCTGGCGGTAGCCAAGGCGAAGCCGCAGGGTGTCGGCGTTGGCGTCGCGGGCGAAGGCCGCATCGTCAACCGCCTCGTGGCGATAGCGAAGGTGGCCGGACCAGCCGTCGTCGGCCGTTGCGGCAATGGCGGCATGCGACAGGCCGGCGGCGGCCAGTGCAAGCGTGATGCAGGTCTTGAGGTTCATGGCGAGCTTCCGAAGCAGGCCCGGATCGGGTCGTCGCGAGGGTGCGCCTGTTCGCGCGCCTTGCCACTGAGCCAGGTCAAGCGGGGAAGAATTTGTCGCATCACGCGGGGTTCACATCGCAGCGAAGGGGGTTCATGCTGTCCGACATGGGTTCTGCTTGACGCGCGTCAGGGAAGGACACGCGACTCCGCAGGAAGCTGTCGGCATTGAAATGCCTGAACGACCTACTACCGGAGACAAACTCATGAAGCGCCCCCTGCTCGTGCTTTCCATCGCCGCCGCCCTGGCCCTCGCCGGCTGCCGCGACAATCCCAACGCCGACCTCGACGCGCATGAAGCCGTTGTCGCCAAGCGCGCCGCCAGCAATGCGGACACCGGCGGTTCCCGCAAGGGCGACTTCGGTCCGCCGCAGGGTGAAATGATCGACGCCGTGCTCACCTCGCCGCCGCACGTGCCGCCGCCGACCAACCGCGACTACCCGGCCAAGGTGAAGGTCGAACTGGAAGTGCGCGAGGTCGACCTCGAGATCGCCGAAGGTGTCACCTACACCTTCTGGACCTTCGGTGGCACCGTGCCCGGCAGCTTCATCCGCGTGCGCCAGGGCGACACCGTCGAGTTCCACCTCAACAACCACCCCGATTCGAAGATGCCGCACAACATCGACCTGCACGGTGTCACCGGTCCCGGTGGCGGCGCAGCCTCGACGTTCACGGCGCCGGGCCATGGCTCGCAGTTCACCTTCAAGGCGCTCAATGCCGGCCTGTACGTCTACCACTGCGCCACCGCGCCGGTGGGCATGCACGTGGCCAACGGCATGTACGGCCTGATCCTGGTCGAACCGCCCGAAGGCATGCCGCCGGTGGACAAGGAGTTCTACGTCATGCAGGGCGACTTCTACACCACCACCAAGTTCCGCGAGAAGGGCCACGCCCCCTTCGACATGCAGCGGGCGATCGACGAGAACGCCACCTACGTGCTCTTCAACGGCTCCGAAAACGCGCTCACGGGCGACAAGGCCATCAAGGCCAGCGTCGGCGAGAACGTGCGCCTGTACGTGGGCAACGGCGGCCCGAACCTGGTGTCGAGCTTCCATGTCATCGGCGAGATCTTCGACAAGGTCTGGTACGAAGGCGGCACGCGCTACCAGGAAAACGTGCAGACCACGCTGATCCCGGCCGGCGGCGCCATGATCGCCGACTTCCACCTCGAAGTGCCGGGCAGCTACGTGCTGGTCGACCACTCGATCTTCCGCGCCTTCAACAAGGGCGCGCTGGGCATCCTCCAGGTGGACGGCCCCGAGGACAAGAGCATCTACTCGGGCAAGGAAGTCGACCACACCTACCTGGGCGACAAGGCCGCCAGCATGCAGCCGGTGGCCGACGCCGCCGCCGCGGAAGTGGCAGGCACCCTCACCCTGGACGACCAGGTCAAGGCTGGCCAGGCTTTGTTCGCCGGCACCTGTTCGACCTGCCACATGCCCGACGGCAAGGGCATGGCCGGCGTGTTCCCGCCGCTGGCGGGCTCGGACTGGATGACCCGCCCGCACGACGAACTGGCGGCGATCGTGCTCAACGGCCTCACCGGCCCGATCAAGGTCAACGGCGAGGACTACAACTCGGTGATGCCGCCGATGAGCCAGCTGACCGACGACGAGGTGGCCAACATCCTCACCTACGCGCTCAACAGCTGGGGCAACCCGGGTGGCCAGGTCAGCAAGGAAGACGTGGCCAAGGTCCGTGCCGGCACCGAACGCGGCGAAGGCGCGGCGCACTGAGCATGAAAACGGCCTGCGTCCTGATCCTGGCCCTGCTCCCCCTGCCCGGCGTCGCCGCCGGGCAGGACTGGGCCCGGCTGCCGGGCGGCGAATTCACTTCGGTGCTGCGCTACGAAGACACCAATGGCGTGCTGAAAGTCGCGCCCTTCGAGCTCCAGCGCCGGCCGGTCACCAACGCCCGGTTCCTGGACTTCGTCCGCAGCCATCCCGACTGGCAGCGCGGCAAGGCCCCGGAGCTTTTCGCCGAAGCACGCTACCTGCAGCACTGGGCCGGCCCCACCGAGCTGGGCGAGGCGGGTCCGGCCCAGCCTGTGGTCAATGTCAGCTGGTTCGCCGCCCAGGCCTATTGCGAAGCCCAGGGCGCGCGGCTGCCGACCTGGACCGAGTGGGAATACGCGGCGGCGGCCGACGAAACCCGCGCCGACGCCCGCAAGGATCCGGCCTGGCGCGAACGCATCCTGGCCTGGTATTCCCGGCCTTCGAACCAGGGCCTGGCCGATGTCGGCCAGGGTCCGGCCGACGTCAACGGCGTGCAGGACCTGCACGGCCTGGTCTGGGAGTGGGTGGACGACTACGCCGCCATGCTGGTTTCGCCCGACAACCGCGACCAGGGCAACCCCGACAAACTGCAGTTCTGCGGCGCCGGCGCCCTTTCCATGGACGACCGGGAAAACTACGCGGTGCTGATGCGCGTGGCCATGCTTTCGGCCCTGCAGGCCGAGGACACCACCGGCAACCTCGGTTTTCGCTGCGCGCGCGACATCAAGGAAGCCCCACGATGAAAACCTGGACCTTCACACTGGGCCTGCTGCTGGCCCTGGCCGCCGGCGCCCCGATGGCCGCCCCCGCCGACCTGCCCGGCGATTCCATCTACCGCCTGGCCGACACCTATACCGACCAGGCCGGGCGCGACTTCAGCCTCGCCGAGGGCCGCGGCGAGGTGCGCGTGGCGGCGATGTTCTATACCTCCTGCCGCTACGTCTGCCCGCTGATCATCGACAGCGCCAAGGGCGTCGAACACGCGCTCACCCCCGACGAACGCGCCCGCCTGCACCTGCTGCTGGTCAGCCTGGACCCCGCCCGTGATGATCCCGCGGCGCTGAAGCAGGTCTTCGACAAGCGCCGCCTCGACGCGAACCGCTGGACCCTGGCCCGCACCGAAGCCGCCGGCGTGCGCCGCCTGGCCGCGGTCCTGGGCATCCGTTACCGGCCCCTGGCCGACGGCGAGTTCAACCACACCTCGGCCCTTGTGCTGCTCGATGGGGAAGGCCGCAT
>NZ_CAXBJS010000055.1:0-16615 GCF_963976025.1 uncultured Arenimonas sp. | reverse complement strand
CGAAGACACCTTCGTACTGACCCTGCGCGCGGATGCCAACCTGCTTTCGCGCCCCGAGCAGCTCGAATTCCACTTTGAATTCGAAGCGGAGGGCTCCTGATGCACAGCTTCGCCCGCCGCCTGGCCCTGGTCGTGCTGATAGCCAGCTCCGGCCTGGCCCACGCCCAGTTTTCGGCCCAGATCACCCCGCCACGCTTCGAGGACGGCGCCAAGCCCGGCGAGGTCTATCGCGAAGTCATCGAAATCTCGAACATCGCGCCGACCCCGCTGCGGATGACCGTGTCCACGGCCGACTGGTCCCTCAACGCCGATGGTGGCGTGGCCTTCCAGGCCTCGCTGGCCGAACAAAGCTGCCGTCCCTGGACCGCGCTCGAGGCGACCCAGATCGAGGTCCCCGCCAACAGCAAGCGGCGCTTTCGCTTCGAGGTTCGCGTGCCCGCCGACGCCAGCTCCCGGCAGTGCCGTTTCGCCGTGATGTTCGAAGGCGAGCCCACCCCGGTGCCTGGTGTTGCCCTCCCGGTCGCCGGCCGCATCGGCGTCATCGTCTATCTTGACGTTGGCGACGCCCGCGCCCAGCTGCGCGTGGTGGGGAGCGGCGTGGTTGAAGAAGGCGGCCGGCAGGTGCCGATGCTGCGCATCGAAAACACCGGCAATGCCCACGGCCGGCTCGAGGGTTTCATCGATGCCGTGGATGCCACCGGCGAGCGCTGGACCCTGGCGCCGTCGGGCAACCCGATCCTGCCGGGCATGACCCGGGAAACCCTGCTGTACCCGGTCGTCAGCGACGACCAGCCTGTCGTGCTTGTCTTCCCGATGAAGATCAAGGGCAAGCTGGAATGGCGCGGCCAGTCGATAGACATCGACGCAACGGCAGACCGATGACCCCGCGCATCCTGCCTACCGCGATGCAGTTGTCAGCCTGCATCGCGCTGGCCCTTGCTGCCTTGCCTTCCGACGCCCGGCCGCTGCTGCAGGTGCCCGAACCCGAGGGCGAGCCCTGGTCCGACAACGTCATTGCGCCGGACGACCTGGCGCCCCTGCCCGAGGATCCCGAGGCAAGCTTCGATCCTTCCGGGCTGCCACGCTCCTTCCAGGCCGAACTCATCGCCAGTCGCACCGAAAGGGGCGACGACAGCTTCCACGAGTTTGGCCTTCGCTTCGGCGGCTTTCGCGAGACCGAGGCGCATGGCTCCCTGTCCCTGGACGCCACGGTGCTGCAATCGGACCGGCGTGAGGGCGGCGAGTCGGACATCGGCGGCACGGCCACCCTCTGGCAGCGCGGCCTTTTTCTGAACGGCGGTTGGCGCGGCAACAACGGCCTGGGCGTACTCAATTCCCCCACGCCCTCGCTGCTCCGCGAACAACAGCGCTTTTTCCTTCCCAGCGTGCCCTACGCGGGCGCCAGCACCGAGTGGATTCGCGGTCGCGAAGACCTTGTGCTGCAGGCTGGCCTTGGCCGGGCCGGCGTGTTCAACGGCGCGCGCGTGGTCGGCTTCGAACTGGCCGACGGCAATGTCGGCACCGTTGGCTTCCAGTGGCGGCCGGCGGCGGGCTGGCGCGCGGCCATCTCGGCCCTGGCCACCGACGGGTTGATCGTCCCCGACGATTTTGGTGGCAGCTTTTTCCAGGACGGCCGCACGGAAGCGGTGCACGGCGCATTGGCCTGGTCGAACGCCGGAAACGCCGTCAACCTGAACCTGCAGGCCAGCGACGCCTACCTCGGCAGCGCCTCGGGCATTTGGGTCGACGTACGCCATGAACGCGGGGGCTTCTCCCATCGCTACGGCGCTTTCAACCTCCAGCCCGACCTGGCCTGGGGCGCGCAGCCGATCAGCAACGACAGCCGCGGCGCCTACTACCGCATCGCCTACCAGCACGCCCGCTGGAACTGGTCCGCGGGCCTCGACCGCATCGCCAGCATTTCCGGCAACAGCTTCGACGGCTGGTATGGGTCGGGTTACGCCCGTTACCAGGCCACGGCTTCGCTTGGCTACGGCGCCAACCTGGCCGCCCGCACCTCCAATTCGCAGGATGCGTTTTCCGCGCTGTGGTTCGTCGACAAGACCTCCCAGTGGGGCCAGAGCCGCCTGCAGCTTGAGCACCTGCATTCGCGCAATTCGTCCGAAAGCGACAACAGCTGGGAAGTGAGCCTCGACCAGACCTTGCCGCTGCGCCAGGGCCGGCGCCTCACCCTCACCGCGTCGTATGGCCAGGTTGCCTATGAAGGCGAGGAGGCCAGCAGCGTTGCCTCGATAGCGGCCTACGGGGGGCTGAACCTGGGTTCCCGGGTCACCCTCGACGGCACGGCACGCTGGACCGAAGGTGACGCCTTCCGCGGCGCCGACCTGAACCTCAACCTGGCCTGGCGTGTTTCCAGCCACTGGTCGCTGGTGGCGACGATCTACGAAAACCAGGGTTCCCAGCGCTCGCCCTTCATCATCGACCCGCTTGCCACCGAGCAGCCCTTCGTAAACCTGCCGCGCGACCGGTCGTTTTTCCTCAGCCTGCGCTACGAGCGCCAGGCCGGCACCAGCGCGGGGGTGTTGGGCGGGCCTCCGGGCGTGGCCGCCGGCAGCGTCACCGGCAGCGTCTTCCTCGACGAAAACGGCGACGGCGAACGCGCCGCGTCGGAACTGCCCGCGGCCAACGTCACCGTTCTGCTCGACGGCCGCTACGCAGTGCGCACCGACAGCCAGGGCGAATTCGAATTCCCGCGCGTCGCCACCGGCGCACACACCATCGCAGTGGTGCCGGACAACCTGCCGCTGCCCTGGTTCCTGGCCGAAGACGGCGAGAGCCGGGCCATCGAAGTGCGGGTGCGCGACACCACCCGCGTGGACATCGGCGCGAGGCGACAGCGATGACGGACCGCGCCTATGTCATTGCACGCAAGCGCGGCCTGATGCTGCGCCTGCTGGTGATCTTCCTGGCCGTTGCGCTGGCGGTCGGCCTGCAGGCCGGTGAAGGCCAGGCGGCCGGCCATCGCACGAACAGCCCGGCGCCTGCGCCGGCGGTGCAGGAAGTGGGCTGCGTGCCGCAGGTGGCGCTAAGGCACCCTGCCCTGCCGAGCCTGGCTCAGCCCAGCGACGCGCGCAGCAGCGAAGCCAGCAGCGGCTGCAGCCGGCCGGCCCTGTCCGGCTCGTAACGCCCGGCGTCCTCGTCCATATAGCAGAGCTGGGCGATCTCGAGCTGGATCGCTTCCACGCCCTGCGCCGGCTGGCCGTAGTGGCGGGTGATGTAACCGCCCTTGAAGCGGCCGTTGGCCACCCAGGTGTAGTCCGATTGCGCCGCCAGCACGGCTTCGAGCCGCGCCTGCGTTTGCGGCGTGCAGCTGTCGCCGGCGGCGGTGCCCAGGTTGAGGTCGGGCAATCGGCCTTCGAACAGGAAGGGCAGCACGCTGCGGATCGAGTGGCCTTCCCAGAGCACCACGCGCTCGTGCGCGCGACGCAGGCGCTGCAGTTCTTCGTGCAGGGCATCGTGGTAGGGCCGCCAGTAACGTTCGACCCGGGCGGCAATTTCCTCCGGCCCCGGTTCGTGGCCCGGCAGGTAGATCGGGTCGCCGGTGAAACGGCGCGCCGGGCACAGCCCGGTGGTGTTCTGGCCCGGGTACAGCGAAACGTCGTCCGGCGGGCGGTTCAGGTCGACCACGTAGCGCGAATAGTTGGGCACCAGCACGGACGCGCCCAGCGCCCGCGCGAAGTCGTACAGGCGGCTCACGTACCAGTCGGTGTCGGGCACCCCGCGGGCCGCGTCGGTGACCCGCGCGGCGATCTCCTCGGGCAGCGCGATGCCGTCGTGCGGAAGGCTGACCAGCAGCGGCAGTTCACCGCGGTGGAGGCTGAAGACGTCGCTCATGCCGGCCAGTCTAGCCGGCGAAGCGCGAGGGCGCGTAAGGCGCGGGGTCGATGGCCGGCGTACGGCCGGTCATCAGGTCGGCCAGCAGCCGGCCGGTGCCGGCGCTCATGCCCATGCCCATCATGCCGTGGCCGGTGGCCAGGAACAGGTTGTTGTGGCCCGGCGCCCGGCCCAGGATCGGCAGGTCGTCCCAGGTCATCGGCCGCCAGCCGTGCCACTCTTCGCGCCGCGCCGGGCCGGTCGGTTCGACCAGGTATTCGGCGGCGCCACGCTCCAGCGCGGCCAGGCGTCGCGGGTTGGCCGAATCGTCGAAACCGCTGAATTCCATCGTGCTGCCCAGGCGGTAGCCGTCGTCCCAGGTAGTGACGCAGACACTGCGCTCCTTGAGCACCAGCGGCCGTCGCGGCGCCAGCGCCGGGCGGTCGTAGGTGATCGAATAACCCTTGCCGGGCTGCACCGGGATCGGCAGGCCCAGGTTGGCGGCGAAACCCGCCGACCACGCCCCCATCGCCACCAGCACCTTGCCGGCGGGACGCCGGCCTTCGCTGGTCTGCACCGCCTCGATGCCGTTGCGGCCGCGCTCGAAGCCGGAAACGCGCACGCCTTCCTCGATCACGCCGCCGGCCTCGCGCACGATGCGCGCCAGTTCGGCGGTGAAACGATCGGGGCGCAGCTGGGCGTCGCCCGGGAAATGGATGGCGCCGGCCAGGCCGGGCTTGAGCGCCGGCTCGTCGGCGGCCAGCGCGGCGCCGTCGAGCACGCGCGCGCTGATGCCCAGCTCGGCCAGCAGCGGTAGTTCGCGCTGCTGGCGGGCCAGTGCCTTCTCCGTCCGGAAAACGTAGTGCAGGCCGCTGGCCTCGTAGCCACAGTCCAGGCCCTGGCCGTAGACGAGGTCTTCGACCAGCACCCGCGAATATTTCAGCAGCGCGCCCTTGGCCAGGCCGCTTTGGTGCCAGTGGCGGGCATTGCAGCGGGCCGCCACCTTGCCCAGCCAGCGCGCCAGCGCCGGGTCCCAGCGTGGTCGGATGTACAACGGCGCATCGGGCCGCAACATCCAGAGCATCGCCTGGCCGACCATGCCGGGCGCCGCCAGCGGCGCCGCGTGGCTGGGCGTGAGCGTGCCGCAGTTGCCCCAGGACGTGGCGGCGCCGACCTTGCCGGCGTCGAGCACGCGCACCGAACGGCCTTCGGACAGCAGGTAGTGCGCGCAGGCCAGGCCAACCACGCCTGCGCCCAGCACCAGTACATCGGCATCGTGGCTCATGCCGCGCAGTTTACCCGCGGCGCATCGCCGGCAGGTTCAGGTAGGTGGCGGCGCGCCAGGCCCACTCGGCCGGGCCGAAGCGGAACCGCGCCATCCACCAGTGGCTGACGGCCACCTGCAGGGCGAAGAACACGAACACGTAAACCGGCTGCCAGGCGCGCGGCAGCTGTTCGAAGTAGCCCAGGCCATAACCGAAGAAGATCCAGGTGGCGACGATCGACTGCAGCAGGTAGTTGGTAAGCGCCATGCGGCCGGCCGGCCCCAGCAGGCCGAGCAGGCGCGCCGTGGCGGGCGCCTGCATGCCGTGCACCAGCCAGGCCAGGTAGGAAAGCGCCATCACCGCGCCGCCAAGCATCTGCAGCACCTGGGCCGTGGAAGCACGAACATCGAGGCGGTCGAAGGACGTGGTGGGTTCAAGCCAGTACGAAACCAGCACCATGGCCAGGCCAACCGGCAGCGCGACCCAGCGCAGGCGCGTGAACAGGCGCTGGTGTTCGCCGGGACGGGCGATGGCGCCGCTGCGTGCGAACCAGGCACCGACCAGGAACAGGCCCAGGATGAAGAAACCATAGATGGCGATGAAGCCGATCATGCCCAGGAAGTCGTCCAGCCGCTGGGCCGTGGCTTCGCCGAAGCTGCCGGTGCCGTAGGCCACGCGTTCGGCCTGGATGACCGAGGCCATTTCGGCCGACTGCTCGGCCAGGGCGGCCGCCATGCCCGCGCTGGCGTCGCCCGGCAAGGCCTGGATGGCGCTGCCCAGCAGCCCCAGCGCCATGGTCAGGGCAGCGGGCACCAGCATCAGGCTTATGCCCCACTTGGGCAGGCGCGACTGCGGCGTGCCGCGGAAAAACAGCAGCAACAGCAGGCCCATCAGCGCGTAGGTCACCAGGATGTCGCCCGGCCAGACCAGCAGCGCATGCAGCAGGCCGAACACCAGCAGGGCCAGTACGCGGCGCAGGTAAACGGCGACGAAGGGCCGGCCGGCCGCCTGCGCGCGCATCAGCATGATCGCGAAGCCCATGCCGAACAGCATCGAGAACAAGGGGAAGAACTTGCCCTGCACCAGCAGGTAGATGGCAGTGTCGGCCCAGCGGTCGGCACCCGTGAGCGCCGGGTCGACGCCGGACATCGACGCCATCAGCGGCCCGACCAGGCCTTCGATGTTCATCAGCAGGATGCCCAGCAGGGCAAAACCGCGGATCGCGTCAAGGGCCTGGATTCGGTCGGCGCTGGTGATCGGCGCCAGGGTATTCGTATTGGTCATGGCATGGGGCCTCCCCGCCCCATGGCCACTTTAAACCAGTTTTAGTGCTGGACGCCGCCGTCGCCGTGCACGTGGCCGTGCTCGATCTCGACCGCCTCGGCTTCACGCACGCCGACGATTTCAACCTGGAACTGCAGGGTCTTGCCGGCCATCGGGTGGTTGAGGTCCACGTCCACCACGGTGCCACCGACCTTGACGACGGTGACCGCACGCGGGCCCATCGAGGTTTCCAGCACGATCTGGTCGCCGGCGCGCACGCGGGCGTTGCGCAGGTGCTTCTTGGGCACGCGCTGGACGAAGTCCTCGCGGCGCTCGCCGTAGGCTTCGTCCGGGCCGACGGTGACGTCGAACGAATCGCCCTCGGCCTTGTCCATCATCGCGGCCTCAAGGCCCGGGATGATGTTGCCGTGGCCGATCAGGATGGCCATCGGATCGCGGTCACGCGAGGTCTCGACGGGCTCCTGCCCCGGCTCGGAAACGGTGTAATGGAAACGGACGACGCGGTTCTTCTCGATCTTCATGGGAAACCTGGGCAAGGGCCGGTGACGCGACCGGCGGGGATGGGGCAAACTGCACCCGTGAAAGCGAGCGCGCATTATCCCGGCCCCGCCTGCCCGGCGCCAGTTCCCCGCATCGCGGTCGGCCTGGTGCTGCTGCTGGCGGTCCTGCTGGCCGCCTGCGGGTCTTCGCCGCGCCGTGCCGAGGCACCAGGGGCCCCGGCGCTGAAGGTGGTTGACGTGGCACCGGCCGACCCCCTGCTTGCCAACGAAGTCCTGATGCGCGCCCTGGGCCTGGTCGGCACGCCCTACCGCTGGGGCGGCAATACGCCCGACGGCGGCTTCGACTGCAGCGGCCTGGTCGGTTACGTGTACCTGGACGCGGCGCGCATCTACCTGCCGCGCACCACCCGCGACATCGCCCGCTTCGACGCCAGCAAGCCGCCGCGCGACCGCCTGGCGCCGGGCGACCTGGTGCTGTTCGGCGACAAGGGCGCGATCTTCCACGTCGGCATCTACGTCGGCGACGGCCGCTTCGTGCATGCGCCCAGCACCGGCGGCACGGTGCGGCTCGACCGCCTGGACGGTCCCTACTGGGGCCGGCATTACGCCGGCGCGCGACGCATCCTCGACTGAAGCTCCGGCTTCAGGCCGCCTGCGGCTCCGGCCGCAGCCACAGCCACAGGCCCACCACCGCCATGATCCCGGTGCCGATGCCCGCCATCCACCACTTGGGCGCGGTGGCGAACATGATCACGCTGCTCGCCGCCATCATGCCGATGGCCCAGTATTTCGCCCGCCGGTTCACGGCGCCGGTGGCCTGCCATTCCCGGATCATCGGCCCGAAGGTGCGGTGCGCCAGCAGCCTGTCGTGCAGTCGTTTGGAGCCGCGCGCGGCGGCAAAGGCCGCCAGCAACACGAAGGGCGTGGTCGGCAGGCCCGGCAGGAACACGCCGATGATGCCCAGCCCCAGCGCCACGTACGCCAGCAGCAGCCAGAGCCAGCGCCGGGCATGGTGGATCGGGCTCATCCGTTGAGCTGGGCGACAGCCTGTTCGATGTCCTTGCTCAGCGACATGACGTTGAGCGCGTAGTCGGCCAAGCGCTGGTCGGATTCATCCGAAGGCGTCCAGGGCGGCACCGGCACCGGCTTGCCCTCGGGGCCGTCGAGCGCGACGAAGACGATCATGCAGTGCGTGCACAGGCGGCCATCGTCGTCGGTCATCGGGTCGCGCGCGAACACGTCGACGTAGAAATGCATGCTGCTGGTACCGGTGTAGACCAGCTTGGCGCTGATGGTGACCATGTCCGAAGTGCGGATCGGCGACACGAAGCGGATGCCGCCCACGGCCACGGTGACGCTGTAGCGGCCCGCCCAGCCCACCGCCGCGGCGTAGCCGACCTGGTCGATCCACTTCATCACCACGCCGCCGTGCACCTTGCCGCCATAGTTGACGTCCGTGGGCTCGGCCAGGAACCGGAAGGTCAGTTCACGCTGTTCACCGCTCATGTGTACTGCTCCTTGGGGTTCAGGCGTTCACGCCGGCGTTGCCGGCGCGGGTGACTTCCTCACGCACGCGGCGACGGCGCATGCGTGCCTGCAGCTGGTCGCGGCGGCGCGCCAGGTCGCGGGCGCGGCTGATGCGGCCGGCTTCGTGTTCGGCCGCGCCCAGGTCGTCCCTGGCCCGGCAGAAATCCTCGTAGGCAGCCACGACGTGGCGGATCTCGCGCAGCAGCAGTTCGAGCATGATGGCATCGTCGAGCAGGCCGATCACGGCCACGTCGTCGGGGATCAGGTCCTCGGGGTCGCTGAAGTAGGCCAGCAGCTTCAGGACCTCGCGGCGCTCGACCTGCGGCAGCGCCCAGGCCTCGTCCTCGAGCATCTGCACCAGCTCCACCACCTGCAGCAGGCGCTGGCGGATGTAGCCGGGGGCTGTTTCGATAGGCAGGGTCTGCAGGCTGTGCCGGGCCGCGGCGACGATGTCGCACTCTTCGGCGCAGGCCACCCGCCGTTCGGCCCGCTCAAGGGCCTCGTGGAACCGTTGTATGTCCCCGGGCTCGAGTTCGAAGCTGATTTTCATGCCGCCATCCTACGCCAGCCTGAACGTGGCGTTCACCTGCCGAAAGGCCCGGGGATGGCCCGCGGGCCGCGCTTAGCGTAGAGTGCGCAACGTTTGCTGCACCGGCTGACCGTTTTCCCCCGGTATGCCCCGCCGCCAGGCCCCAAGTTTCCTTGGACCTGCGCCAGGCCCCACTCCGCACGCCTTTCGTTGCGCAAACACGCCCCGGCCGCCCTGGCCTGGCGAAAAATCAGAAGCAAGACTCGCAGCGCGGTTTCAGGGAACGCTCCGGGTTACACCACGGAGCACTACCAATGAATTTCCAGTCCCTTGGGCTCGCGCCCGAGCTCGTCCGCGCGCTGGCGGATGTCGGCTACACCACCCCCACCCCGATCCAGGCCCAGGCGATCCCGCTGGCCCTGGCCGGCCACGACCTGATGGGCGGCGCCCAGACCGGCACCGGCAAGACGGCCGCGTTCGCGCTGCCGCTGCTGCACCGCCTGGCCGAAGCCGGCCCCCAGCGTGGCCCGCGCAAGCCGCGCGCGCTGGTGCTTACTCCCACCCGTGAGCTGGCCGTGCAGGTCAACGACAGCCTGCGCACCTACGGCAAGCACCTGCGCATGAGCACCGCCACCGTCTACGGCGGCGCCGGCATGCAGCCGCAGATCGAGGCCCTGCGCCGCGGCGTCGACGTGCTGGTGGCCTGCCCGGGCCGCCTGCTCGACCACCTGCAGCAGCGCACCGTCGACCTGTCCCAGGTCGAGATCCTGGTGCTCGACGAAGCCGACCGCATGCTCGACATGGGCTTCCTGCCCGCGATCAAGCGCGTGCTTTCGGCGCTGCCGCGCAAGCGCCAGACCATGCTGTTCTCGGCGACCTTCGAAGAGTCGATCAAGAAGCTCGCGCTCGATTTCCTCACCAACCCGCATCAGGTGCAGGTGACGCCGCAGAACGCCACGGCCGCCAGCGTCAGCCACGTCGTGCATCCGGTCGACACCTCGCGCAAGCGCGAGCTGCTGATCGAAATCCTCAGCAAGCGCCACCAGGACCAGATCCTGGTGTTCGGCCGCACCAAGCACGGCTGCAACCGCCTGGCCGAACAGCTTGAGAAGTCCGGCATCAGCGCCGTCGCCATCCACGGCAACAAGAGCCAGGGGCAGCGCCTGAAGGCCCTGCGCGACTTCAAGTCGGGCCAGGCCCGCGTGATGGTCGCCACCGACGTGGCCGCCCGTGGCCTGGACATCCCGCTGCTGCCGCTGGTGATCAACTTCGACCTGCCGATGGTCGCCGAAGACTACGTGCACCGCATCGGCCGCACCGGCCGCGCCGGCGCCAGCGGCGAAGCGATCTCGCTGGTCGCCCAGGATGAAAGCGGCCTGCTGCGCGCCATCCAGCGCGTGCTCAAGGCCGACATCACCGTCGTCGAAGTCGAGGGCTACACGCCGACCAGGACGCTGCGCATGGGCAACGACAACCCCGCCCGCGGCCGCCCGGCCGGCAACCGCCCGCCGCCGCGCCGCGAAGGTGCCGCCCCGCGCGGTCGCCGTCCGCATGCCGGTGGTGGCGGTGAACGCCACGCCCACGCCGGCCCCAAGGGCCACGGCCCGCGCGGCGGCGGCGAGCGTCGCCAGGGCACCACCGACAGCGCCCGCTGATCGCAGCTGCCAATGAAAAAGAAAGGGCCGCCCAATGGGCGGCCCTTTTTCATGCACGACCGGAACTTATTCGGCGACGCTGAACTCGCCGAACTGGCCAAGCTGTTCCAGCACCGCCTTGTCGCCAACCACCACGATCGACTGCTGGGCCGGCTGGAAATACTTGCGGCCCATCGCCTGCACCTGTTCGGCCGTGACCTCGCGGATGCGCGGCACGAACTCGCCGATGTATTCCGGCGGCAGGCCAACCAGCCAGTTCGAGGCCAGCGTACCGGCCACGGCGCGCTGCAGCTGGTTGGAGATGAGGTAACCACCGGCGACGTAGCGCTTGTTCATGTCCAGCTCGCGCGCGGACACGGGCTCGTTGGCCAGGCGGTTGAACTCGGCAAAGAACTCGCCGATCGCGGCACCGGTCACTTCGTTGCGCACGTCGGCACTCGACACCAGGGCACCGCCGGCGGCCTGGCTGCGCTGACCGAGGCGGGCACCGTAGGTGTAACCCTTGTCCTCGCGCAGGTTCTGCATCAGGCGGCTGCTGAAGCTGCCGCCCAGCACGGTGCTGGCCAGCTGCAGCGGGATCTGGTCCGCGTGCGTGGCGCGGATCGCCGGGCGGCCAATGCGCACGGTGGACTGCACGCTGCCTTCGCGGTCGAGCAGCACGCGCGTCGGCATCGCGCCGGTGCGGGCCGCCGGCGTGGCGGCCGGGGCGTCGCCCTGGGCCTGCCAGTCGCCGAAGTGACGCTCGGCCAGGGCCATGGCTTCGTCTTCGCCGATGCGGCCGGCGATCACCAGCAGCGCATTGTCCGGCCGCAGGCGGCGGGCATGTTCGGCGACCAGCGTGTCGCGGTCCACCGCTTCGATGCCGGCTTCGGTGGCCTGCGTGCGCGCATAAGGATGTTCACCGTAAAGCGCGGCCAGCATGGCCCGCTCGGCGCGGAAACCCGGCTGCGCCTCGGCCGCCTTCAGGCCCTGCAGGGCATTGGCCTTGGCCAGGCGGATCTCGTCCTCGGGGAAGCTGGGGCTGCGGGTGACTTCGGCCAGCAGCGCCGCCATGTCGGCGGCCTTGGACGGCAGCGCGTTGGCATTCACCACCAGGCCGTCGTTGCTGGCATAGGCGCCGACGCCACCACCCATGCTCTGGGCAGCTTCGGCGATCTGGCGCGAACTGCGATTGGCGGTGCCCTCAGCCATCAGGCCGGCCAGCATGGACGCAAAGGCCGGCATGTCCGCGGAATCGGCCGCCAGGCCGGCGTCGCGGAAGGCCAGCACGTAGTCCACGCGCGGCACGCCGTCACGCGGCACCACCCAGACCTGCAGGCCGTTGTCGAACGTGCGGCGCGTCACTTCCGGCACGGGCAGGGGTTTGTCGGGGGCGAAGTCCGGCAGGCCGGCCGGCATCGCCTCGATGTCGGACGCCAGGGCGGCCGGGGCGAGCACGGCGGACACCAGCAGGGCGGTCAAGGTTTTGCGAAGGCTCATGGTCTTACTCCTGGCCGGCGTTGTTGGCGGCCGCTTCGAGCATCGCGGCCGGCTTGCGGTCGATCACGGTGCGGTTCTCGGCGGTGAGGTACTTGCTTGCGACGCGCTGGATGTCGGCGGAGTCGACGTTTTCGATCCACGCCGGGATCTGGTTGGCCACCGCGGCGTCGCCCCAGATAGCCTGCAGGCGCGCCAGGTTGTCGGCGCGGGAAATCAGGCTTTCCATGCCGTTGTTCCAGTCGGCCAGCATCTGGGTCTTCACCCGTGCCAGCTCTTCGTCGCCGACGCCGTCCTCGGCGATGCGGGCGATTTCCTCGTCCAGCGCCGCCAGCAGCTGGTCGGCGGTGAACTGCGGCTTGTACAACGCGAACAGCGTCAGCAGGGTCGGACCGTCGAACTCCCAGGGACTGGTCAGGCCAAACAGGTACTGGCCGTTGATGGCCATCTCGCGGCCCTTCACCAGGCCCTGGTACATGCGCGAGGCGTCGCCGCCGGCCAGCACCTCGGCCAGCACCGCGGTGGGCGCGTGGTCGTCGCTGCCCCGCTCGGCGATCTTCCAGCCCACGGCCAGCGCCGGCACCTGGGCCAGGGCGTCGGGCTGGGTGATGCGCTTCTCGCCGGTGTTGATGGGTTCGGACACGTCCGGGCGCGCGGGCGTCGGCCGCGACTCGATATCGCCGAAGTATTTTTCAGCCAGCGCGAAGCCTTCTTCCGCGGTCACGTCGCCGGCGATGGAAAGCACGGCGTTGTTCGGGCCGTAATAGTCACGGTGGAAGGCCGCGACGTCTTCAACGGTGGCGCCCTCGAGGTCCTCGAAGCTGCCATAGCCGTCGTGGTTGTTTTCCCACTTCTGGAAGGCCTGCTGGTTGATGTCGAGCCACATGAAGCCGCCGTAGGGCTGGTTCTTCACGTTGACGCGGATCTCTTCCTTCACCACGTCCTGCTGGTTCTTCAGGGTGCGCTCGTTGAAGTCGAGCGTGGTCATGCGGTCGGCTTCAAGCCACAGGATCGGCTCGAGCGCGGAGGCCGGCGCCACTTCGATGTAGTTGGTGAAGTCGGGGCGGGTGGAGCCATTGTTGCGGCCGCCGCCCGAGGTGATGACCTTGTCGAACACGCCCTCGCCCGCCTTGGGCGTGCCTTCGAACATCAGGTGCTCGAACAGGTGCGCGAAGCCGGTGCGGTTGCGCGGTTCCTGGCGCATGCCGACCTTGTAGACCACGCTGACGCCCACGACCGGCGCGCTGTCGTCGGGCGAAACCACCACGGTCAGGCCGTTGTCGAGGGTGCGGGTCTGGACCGGGATTTCCCACTGGTCCGAGGCCTGGGCGAATACGGGCAGGGCCAGCAGCAGGCCAAGCGTCAGCAGGCGTCGCGGTTGCGGTTTCATCGGGGGGCCACTCGTGGTCGGGAAAGTCCCGAGCCTACCTGCCCCGGCCGCCCCCGCGCACCGTGACGAAGGTCATGGCCGGCTCAGCGCCCGGTTTCCCCCGCTTCCACGCCCACGTTGCTGCCGGCGTTGCGATAGACCTCCAGGTCCAGCAGGCCGCGCTCGCGCGCCACCAGCACCGGCACCAGCACCTGGCCGGTGACGTTGGTCATCGTGCGCATCATGTCCAGCACGCGGTCGATGGCGATCAGGTAACCCAGGCCTTCGAGCGGCAGCCCGGCCGAACTGAGCACCACCGTGGCCATCACGATCGCCGTGCCCGGCACGCCGGCGGTGCCGAAGCTGCCCAGCACCGAGGCCAGCAGGATGATGAAGTACTGGGTGGCGCTTAGTTCGATGCCGAAATACTGGGCGATGAACACCGAGGTCAGCGCCGGGAAGATCGCGCCGCAGCCGTCCATCTTGATGCTGGCGCCCAGCGGCACCGCAAAGGCGGCGTATTCCTGCTTCACGCCCAGGTTGTGCACCGCCGAACGCAGCGCCGCCGGCAGCGCCGCGAAACTGGAGGATGTTGCGAACGCCACCTGCATCGCCGGCGCCGCGCCGCGGAAGAACTTCAGCGGGCTCAGGCCGTGCGCCGCCAGCAGGCCGCCGTACACGACCACGATGTGCACCACGCAGGCCAGGTACAGCGCCACCACGAACCCGCCCAGCGGCAGCAGCCGCTCGAAGCCGTAGGTGCCGACCAGGGCGGCGATGAGGCCAAACGTACCGATCGGAGTGAACTCGAGCACGAAGCGCGTCACCTGGATCATGGTCTCGCTGGCCTCGCCGGCCAGGGCGCGCAGCTTCGCCGTCTTTTCACCCAGCTTCACCAGCGCGAAACCCAGCAGGCCGGCGAAGAAGATGACCTGCAGGATCTTGCCGTCCGCCAGCGCCTTGAAGGGATTGGCCGGCACCACGTCCAGCAGCACCTGCACCGGGCCCGGCACCTCGCGGACCTGGTAGTCGGGCGCCATCGCCAGTTCGCCCAGGCCCAGGCCGGGCTTGAGCAGCCAGCCGGTGCACAGGCCCACCAGCACGGCCAGCGCCGCCGTGGCCGCGAACCACAGGAAGGTGCGCGTGCCCAGTGCGGCGATCGACTCCTGCCCGGCCAGGCTGGACACGGCATTGATGACCGCGAAGAACACCAGCGGGGTGGCGATCATCTTGATCAGGGTGACGTAGAGCGTGCCCAGCGGCTGCAGCCAGATGCCCGCGGCCTCGCCCATCAGCCAGCCGGCCAGGGCGCCCAGCACGAAGCCGGCAAGCACGCGCTGCCAGAAGGGAATGCGGAACCAGCGGGTTACCAGGGCCATGTCGGGCAGCCGGACGGGACGGAAGGTCCGACGATAGCTGCGCCCCGCCCCGGGGTCACCCACTTCGTCACCGACGGGAACACATCGTTGCGCGATAATGGCCGCCTGATCCCGGAGACCCCATGACCATCCTGCTCTTCCTCGTCGGCCTGGCCCTGCTGATCCTGGGCGCCGAATTGCTGGTACGCGGCGCCTCGCGCCTGTCGCTTTCCCTGGGCATCGCGCCGCTGGTGGTGGGCCTGACGGTGGTGTCCTTCGGCACCAGCGCGCCGGAGCTGGCGATTTCGATCAAGGCGGCCCTGGACGGCCAGACCGACCTGGCCCTGGGCAACGTGGTCGGCAGCAACATCTTCAACATCCTCTTCATCCTGGGGCTGTCGGCCCTGGTGGCGCCGCTGGTGGTGGACCGGCAGCTGGTCCGGCAGGAAGTGCCGATCCTGGTCGGGCTGTGCCTGCTGGTGGGCTGGATGGCGCTGGACCTGGAAATCTCCTTCGGCGACGGGCTGGTGCTGGTGGGGCTGCTGATCGCCTACACGGGCCTGCTGTATTACATCGGGCGAAATTCCGCCCCGAGCGCGGTCTCCGACCCTCTGGTGACCGGCGCCGACTCGCCCTGGCTTTCGAAACTCTGGGTGCAGTTGCTGCTGATGGTGGTGGGCCTGGTGATGCTGGTGTTCGGCTCGCGCTGGCTGGTGCAGTCGGCGACGGTGTTCGCGACGATGCTGGGCGTCAGTCCGCTGGTGATCGGCCTGACCATCGTGTCGGCGGGCACGTCGCTGCCGGAGGTGGCAACGTCGGTGATCGCGGCGGCGCGTGGCGAGCGTGAGATCGCGGTGGGCAACGTGATGGGCAGCTGCATCTTCAACCTGGTCTGCGTGCTGGGCATCAGCGCGCTGGTGGCACCCAATGGCCTGTCGGTGCCGGTGGCGCTGCTGAACTTCGACCTGCCGGTGATGTTTGCGGTGTCGCTGGCCTGCCTGCCGGTGCTGTTCACGGGGCACCTGATCGCGCGCTGGGAAGGTGCGCTGTTCCTGGCCTACTACGTTTTCTACACGACCTACCTGGTGCTCTGGGCCCAAGACCACGACAGCCTGGACGAATTCACCTGGGTGATGCGCACCGTGGTCATCCCGCTGACCGCCATCACCCTGTCCGTCGTCGCCTGGCGCGAACTGCGCCAGCGCCCCCGCGCCTGATCCCTGCCCTTGGCCTTTGGCCAAGGGCAGGAGATTCGCGCCTGAAGGAGCTCCTGCAGGAAACCCGGCGTCAGAAGGGTTTGAAGTAGACGAGCCAGAGGATGACGATGGCCAGCAACAGCGGGATTTCGTTGAACCAGCGCAGCGTTGTCGGTGACGGCAGCTTGCCGCCGGCGGCGGCGCGCTTGAGCCAGCGGCCGGTGAAGATGAAGTGCGCCAGCACCAGCAGCACCACCGTCAGCTTCGCGTGCAGCCAGGGACCGACCACGCCGAAGTGGAACCATAGCGTCAGCCCCAGCACGAAGGCGATGCCGAACATCACGTGCCCGAAGCGGTAGAGCCGCTTGCCCATCAGCGCCAGCCGGTCGCGCACCGCCGGCTGCTCGCCCACCTCGGCCAGGTTCACCAGGATCCGCGGCAGGTAGAACACCGTCGCCATCCAGGCGATCACGAACAGCACGTGGAAAAGTTTGGTCCAGAGATAGGCCATCTTGTTTCGGTTCCTCGCCGGCTCAGCGGCAGTTGGGGGCGCGGCCCGCGGCGCGCGCCTGCTGGTAGGTCTGCATCAGGCCCGGCGCCGACGCGCGCAGCGCCTTCACGC
>NZ_CAXBJS010000054.1:0-16649 GCF_963976025.1 uncultured Arenimonas sp. | reverse complement strand
CAACGGCCGCAACGGCGTCTCCAACCGCGCCCTGCGCCCGAACGGCGTCGGCGACGTGTTCCTGATCAGCAACTCCGGCAAGGGCGAGAGCACGCAGCTCACCTTCGGCCTGGACAAGCCGCTGATCGACACCTGGGGTTGGAGCCTGTACTACACCTACACCGAAGCCACCGACGCCAGCCCGATGACCAGCTCGACCAACTCGTCGAACTGGGGCAGCAACCTCATCGGCGACCTGAACTCGGGCATCGCCTATGACTCGCGCTACGCGATCAAGGACCGCTTCACCGGCTCGGTGACCTGGCGCCACAACTTCTTCGCCGACTACGAAACCCGCGTGGGCCTGTTCTACGAAGGTCGTTCGGGTCGTCCGTTCAGCTACATCTTCCGCAACGACGCCAACGGCGACAGCGGCGGCTTCAACGACCTGTTCTACGTGCCGAACGGTCCTGGCGACGTCGTCTTCACCGGCGGCGCGGCGATGGAAGCGAGCTTCTTCGAGTGGCTGGAAGCCAACCCGGACCTGGCCCGCTACGCTGGCCAGATCGCCCCGGCCAACGCCTTCCGCACCGAGTGGGTGAACAGCTTCGACGTTCGCATCACCCAGGAACTGCCGGGCTTCGCCGAAGGCCACAAGTCCGTGCTGGCGCTGGACATCATGAACATCGGCAACCTGCTCAACGAAGACTGGGGCCTGATCGAAGACTACGGCTTCAACTCGACCCAGCAGCTGGCCAACTACGCCGGCATCTGCGGCCCGACCACCACGCTGGCCTCCTGCGCCGGCAACGAGGGTCGTTACGTTTACCACTGGACCGGCCCGGGCACCGGCGCGCAGATCCAGGAAAACAACAACGACAAGGGCAACACCGCCGTTTCCCGCTGGTCGGTCATGCTGAGCTTCAAGTACCAGTTCTGATTCCGGTACTCACGTGACACGGCAACGGCCGGCGGGAAACCGCCGGCCGTTTCCTTTTGTGGCCAGTGGCGCTGCTACACGGGCTTTCCCGGTGCTAGAGTCGGCGGTCACATAACGAAAAGACCAAGAGAAAGCGCACCATGAGCGACACCCATCCCACCGCCGTCACCGTCAACGCCCGCATTTCCCCGCGGGGTGGCCTGGACATCCTTTCCCGCGACGAAGTCGCCCGCCTGGCCGATGCCTCCACCGGCGGCCAGCGCGACCTGCTTCGCCGCTGCGCCCTGGCCGTGCTGACCAGCGGCAGCGACTCCGACGACCCGCGCGCCGCCGCCCAGCGTTACGCCGGCTTCGACATCGAAGTGCACCAGCAGGACCGCGGCATCAAGATCGAGCTGCGCAACGCGCCGGCCGAAGCCTTCGTGGACGGCGAGATCATCCGCGGCATCGCCGAGAACCTGTTCGCCGTCGTGCGCGACATCGTCTACAACGCCAACGAAGTGGCCGAAGGCGGCCGCATCGACCTCGAAACCGGCCCCGGCATGACCGAGGCGGTGTTCGAGATCCTGCGCAATGCGCGGGTGATGAAGTCCTACATGGAGCCCAGCCTGGTCGTGTGCTGGGGCGGCCACTCGATCGGCCGCGACGAATACCTGTACACCAAGCGCGTCGGCTACGAGCTGGGCCTGCGCGGCCTGGACATCTGCACCGGCTGCGGCCCGGGCGCGATGAAGGGCCCGATGAAGGGCGCAACCATTGCCCACGCCAAGCAGCGGCACTGGAAGCCGCGCTACATCGGCATCACCGAGCCCGGCATCATCGCGGCCGAGTCGCCGAACCCGATCGTCAACCACCTGGTGATCATGCCGGACATCGAGAAGCGCCTCGAAGCCTTCGTCCGGCTGGGCCACGGCATCATCGTGTTCCCGGGCGGCGTCGGCACGGCCGAAGAAATCCTGTACATGCTGGGCCTGCTGCTGCACCCCTCGAACAAGGACCTGCCGTTCCCGCTGATCCTGACCGGCCCGCGCGAATCGGCCGCCTACTTCGAGCAGATCGACCAGTTCCTGAAGCTGGCCCTGGGCGACGAGGCCCGCCAGCGTTACCAGATCATTGTTGATGACCCGGTGGCGGTCTCCGTGGCCATGCGCCAGGGCCTGCGCAAGGTGCGCGACCACCGCCTGCACGAGCAGGACGCGTTTTTCTTCAACTGGTCGCTGCACATCCCCTTCGAGTTCCAGCAGCCGTTCGCGCCCACGCACCGGGCGATGGCGGGGCTGAACCTGCACCGCGACCAGCCCCTGCACCTGCTGGCGGCCGACCTGCGCCGCGCGTTCTCCGGCATCGTCGCCGGCAACGTAAAGGAAGAGGGCATGCGCGAGGTGGAAAAATACGGCCCGTTCCGCATCACTGGCGACAAGGACATCATGGCCGCGCTCGACGCGCTGCTGCGCGCCTTCGTCGAACAGCGCCGCATGAAGATCGCCGGCGACTACGTGCCCTGCTACCAGGTCGTCGACGGTTAGCCGACGGGCAGGGTGATGGTGGCCACGTAGCGGCCGTCCAGAACCCGGGTTTCCAGCCGCCCGCGGCCTTCGCTCAGCGCCTCGATGCGTTCGCGCGCCGAGGCCAGGCCGACCTGGTGGCCCGCGGCCGGCTTGCGCCCCGCGGGCGGCAGGTCGTTGCTGACCACCACGCGCACCTGGTCGACTTCCTCCACCACGGTCACGTCCAGCCGCCCGCCCTTGGGCGAGGGCTCGATGCCGTGGCGGATGGCGTTTTCGACCAGGGGCTGGATGGACAGGGCCGGCACCACCACGTCGGGCAGGGTCTCCGGCAGCGTCCAGTTCACCTGCAGGCGGTCGCCGAAGCGCAGGCGCTCGATTTCCAGGTAGCGCCGGGCCAGCTCCAGCTCGCCTTGCAGCGGTAGTTCCGACGGGCCCGACAGGGCCGCGCGGAACAGGTCGGCCAGGTCCAGCAGCAGCTGCTCGGCCTCGCCGGGCCGGGCATGCACCAGGGCGGCGCCGGTATTTAGCGTGTTGAACAGGAAATGCGGCCGGATCCGGGCCTGCAGGGCCTCGAGTTCGGCCTGCTTGGCGCGCACGGCCGCCAGCCGGCCCTTCCAGAAGTTGTGGAAGGCGGCCAGCCCGAGCAGGCCGACGGCGATGGTGATGCCCGAGACCCGCAGGGCCAGGCTGTCCCAGTCCACCCGGCCGGCGGTGCCCTCGGGGTCCAGGTAGGCCCGGATTGAGAATGTGATCAGCCAGCAGACCGCCAGGGCCACGAACAGGGCCACGGCGGCAACCGCCGATGGGCCCAGCCGGTTCAGGGCGCGCCGGGCCAGGAACAGCACCGCCAGGGTCAGCAGGCTGGTCCACTGGATCCAGAGCGAGGCCAGGCCGAAATAGACCATCCGGTCGCCTTGCAGTCCCGGCGCCAGGGCCAGGGCGGCCGCCAGGCCTTCGCCGCCGAGGATCACCCACATGATGGCGGTGGCCTGCCAGAGCATGTCCAGGGGTCGGTTGGCGTGGTTGGGGGAGGGCTCGGCCATGGGTTCCGGGGCAGGGCGATTGATCACCATCATGCCCGCAAACCGGCTGGGCATGGGCCTTTCATGCCGCCCGCCCGGGTCGCCGGCCCGTTCGTCGGCGGTCATTGGCAACCACCCCCGGCTTGGGGATAAGTTGCCCCGGTCAGCCTGTAAAGGATGGGTCATGGGGCGCAACACACACAAATCGGGTGGTTTCACCCTGGTTGAACTGATGGTCGTGCTGGCCGTGCTCGCGGTCCTGATCGGGGTCGCGGTTCCCAGTTTCCAGAACATCACCAACCGCAATCGCCTGACTGCCGTGACCAACGAGATGGTCGCCGCGCTTCAGCTGACCCGCGTCGAGGCGATTCGCCGCAACGCCAGGGTCGTCTTTTGCCCGACCACCGACGGCGCCGCCTGTGGCGGCACCAATTGGCTCAGGAGCATCGTGGTGGCGCCGGGAGGCGAGGTAGTGCGCGAGATCAACTTCGAAGGTGCCGGCCTGGTGGTCAGTCCCAGTGCCAGCGTCGACACCGGGGACCAGATTTCCTTCGGCGCCAGTGGCTTCGCCCGTGCCGGCACCACGGCCGCCAACCGGGCCGGCGGCCTGCGCGTATGCAGCACGTTGGTCAATCCTGACGAGAACGCAAGAGACGTCATGGTCAACGTCAGCCGGATCAGCGTCACAACCGTTGCCAGCGCCGAGTGCGCCGTGGCTCCCGGGAACCAATAGGGCATGCCCATGCGAAACCAGCACACTCTTCCGCGGAGCCAGCAAGGCGCGAGCCTGCTCGAGGTCCTTATCGCCATCCTGATCCTGGCGATCGGGCTGCTGGGCATCGCCGCCCTGCAGGCCGTCACGCTGCGCAACATGCAAGGGTCGGGCGATCGTTCGGTCGCCGTCATCCAGGTCTACGCCATGTTCGACATGATGCGCGCCAATCGCGATGACGCCGTGGACGGCGACTACGACACCGCCGGCTACATCTGCGAGGCCCCCGCAGCCGGGGGGCGCGTCGCTGCCGAGCAGGGCATGTGGATCCAGCAGATGCAGCAGGCCATGGGTCCCGGTACCTGTGGCGAAGTGGACTGCGCCAGCGGCGTCTGCACCGTGAAGGTGCGCTGGAACGAAGACCGCCTGGGCGGCAATGAAGGCAGCACCGACACCGCAGTCACCCAGCACGAACTGACCATGGAGGCGACCCTGTGAACCCGACTGTCCTCCGCCGCGGCCGCCCGGGGCTGGCGTACGCCCAGTCCGGCTTCTCGCTCATCGAACTGATGGTCGCCATGCTGCTCGGCTTCCTGGTTGTCGCGGCCGCCGGCGCCGTGTTCCTTTCCAACAAGCGCGTCTACGCGTCCAGTGAAACCATCGGCCGCATCCAGGAAAACACCCGCGTGGCCTTCGAGCTGATGTCGCGCGACATCCGCGAGGCCGGTGGCAACCCCTGCGGCTCGGCGTCTGTGCCCGTGAACATCCTCGAGGGAAACAACGACATCTTCTGGGATCGCTTCGGCGAAGGCATCACCGGCTACAACCCCGGCACCGTGCTGCCCTCCACGGCAACGGGCACCGCGGCCGGTGAGCGCGTGGCCGGGACGGATGCCATCGAAGTGCATTCCTCCCTGGGTGGTGGCGTTCTTGTGGTTGAACACGACGGTCCCAGCGCGAACCTGCAGGTCACCTCGATCGACGGTTTCGTCGACGGCGACATCCTGCTGGTCTGCAATGTTTCCCAGAGCTTCATCTTCCAGGTCACGGGCTTCAGCTCGGCAGGCGGCGGCATTTCGATCGGGCACAACGCCGGTGGCGGAACGTCCCTCAACTGCAGCCAGACCTTCCAGGTGTTCGACGGCGATGCCGATACCGACTGCAGCCCGGGCGCCAGCAGTGACGTGGACTATTGCTTCACCGCGCTTCCGGGCGACAACCCGCAGTGCGACTTCGGCAGCATCTCCCCGGCCTATGTGGTGCGGCCGGGGACGATCCAGTGGTACGTGGGCAACAACGCCCGGGGCGGCACGTCGCTCTACCGCGCGATCATCCTGAACCGCTCGGGCACGGCCACGCCGAACGTGGTGCTGGCGCGAGACGAAATCGCCGAGGGTGTCCAGGACCTCACCATCACCTACCTCGAGCAGGGCGAAAACGCCTATTCGGACGCCGCCGGCGTGGCTGACTGGGGACGTGTCACGGCCTCTCGCCTCGAGCTGCTGATGACGGGTACCGAAGGCGCCCTGGGCGGCAACGAAATCGCGGGCACCGACGGAGCCGTGCTGTCGCGCACCGTCGCCCACGTCGTGTCGCTTCGCAACCGGGAGGGCACCCTGTGAGCCAGCATAATTTCAAAGCCCCGCAGCGCCAGCGCGGCGTCACCTTGGTCATCGTGCTGCTGCTGCTGATCGTTGTCACCCTGCTGGGCCTGGCTGCGATGCGCGGCAGCATCCTGCAGGAACGCATGGCCGGCAACGTCACCGCGCGAGGTATCGCGTTCCAGAATGCGGAAAGCGCGCTGCGCATCGCCGAAGAATGGCTGCGCGACGCCGATCCGACCGTCCCGTCCTCCGGCTGCAGCGGCGGCGTCTGTGCGATGCCGGTGGACGGCGCTGCACCGGCCTATGAGGCGTCCAACTTCTGGTACACGACCGGAAATTACCGGGCGATCTCGGTAGACGACGAATCCAATATCGCCATGCTGCGCTACACCATCGAGTCCCTGGGCGAAGGCACGGCGAGCGCAACCAGCTCCGGTCCGTCCGAATGCCTTGGCGCCGAAGGCGACGATGCCGGCTGCGTCGGCTCCGATGGTGCGGCCACTGTCCGCAACTACCGAATTACCGCCATTGCAGCAACCGACAATGGAGCCGAAGTCGTGCTCCAGTCGACCTTTCAGATGCCCTGAGGCAGGTGAAGCCCATGAAGCGTTCAAATTCCAGTTCCCGTCCGCAGCGTCCCCTGGTCGCCGCGATTGCCTTCGCTGCCACCTGGCTGGCCCTGCCGGTCTCGTCCGTCATGGCGCAGAGTTTTCCTGACTACCCGCTTCAAACGGGTGCAGGAAACGTAGAGCCGAACATCATGTTCATCCTCGACGACTCCGGCTCGATGGCGTTCGAGACCATGTACAACCCGGACATCGATGACATCGAGGCATGCCTGGACCGCAGCGGCACCAGCTGCAACCGGAGCATCAACATCACCGATGAAGCCTACATCGGCAACACCTTGCATTACGACCCGGCCCAGACCTACCGTCCGTGGATCCAGGCCGACGGCACGCGCATGACCGGCGGCACGACCCTCGATGCCGTGTACGGTTCTTTCAACTTCGTTGGCAACGGAACCGGCGCCGAGGACGACACGCTCAACCTGCTGGCCTCCGGCGACTGCGAAACCTACGACCGCAACGGCAGCAACAGGACGGTGTGCGGCGCCGACGTGCAGACGTTCTACGTTCCCAAGAGCCTCAGCAACACGACCGAGTCTTACCTCGAGAACGCGCTGAACTACTACCGGTACCAGATCCGCACCTACAACGGCAGCCTCCGGTTGATCCGGAGCGAGCTGATGGCTGGTGGTGGTTACGGCAACTTCCCGCCGACCACCACCACCGAGACGGTCACCAACGAGCGGATCGCCGAATGGGACAACGAGGATTTTGGTCGCAACGACTCCCGGAACTTCCCCTTCACGTTGGGCTTCGACGCCACCCTGCTGTATGCGCGGCTGCGTGGTGATGACCCCAACGCCCAGCTTTTCCTGGAGCAGCAAGGGAACGGAAACAACTGGCTGACGCGGTGCACCGGCGTCAACTCCACCAGCAACCGCACCAGCAACGAGGACTGCACCTACGGTCCGGCCACGGCCGGAAACTACCGCGTGCGCGTCACCACGCCCAATGGCAACAACGATTCCGCCAACGACGTCGACATCGACGTGTTCGCAACCTACGAGCGCACGGTCAACGTGGCCCAGGACACCGGCTGCGATGTCACCAACGACGACTATGGCTGGGGCGGCTGCCAGTTCGCCCCGTCGCTGTCGGGCCGCACCGAGGCGCAGGAGCTGATCAACTTCGCCACGTGGTTTTCCTACCACCGGACCCGCATGAAGGTCGCCAAGGCCGGTGCGGCGGAGGCGTTCCACCAGCTGGGCGACAACGTGCGCGTCGGTTACCGGTCGCTGCACCAGAACAACTCGAACACGAACTACAACATCCCGGTGGAGGACGGCAGCAATGGCGTCTTCGAAGGCACGGCGCGAACCACCTGGTTCTCCAAGCTCTTCACCGCCCGTGGCCAGAGCGGCACGCCGCTGCGCAACGCCCTGGAAGGTACCGGTCAGTATTTCGAATCCACTTCTTCGTCAGGTCCCTGGGGCCCGGGGTCCGCGGCCAACCACCTGGCCTGCCGGCAGAGCTTCGCGATCCTGACCACCGATGGCTACTGGAACGGCAGCTACAGCGGCGGCGCCGGCAACCAGGACGGCACTGACGGCCCGGCGATCTACAGCCCGTCCGAAAACACGACGGAGGTGCGCTACACGCCAGCCCACCCGTTCCGCGATGGCGAAGGCGTCAACTACAGCAACACGCTGGCCGACGTCGCCATGCGTTACTGGAAGCGCGACCTGCGGGACGACCTGGACAATATCGTCCCGATTGCAAGCAACAACCCGGCCTTCTGGCAGCACATGGTCACCTTTGGCGTGTCGATCGGCCTCAAGGGCACGGTCGACCAGACTTCGGTCGCCGACGTGCTGGCGGCCGGCCGTCCCCGCATCGGCGGCGTGTTCGCGAACTGGCCCGACCCGACCGACACGGAAAACGAAGAGCGCATCGACGACCTGCTGCACGCTTCGGTGAACGGCCGCGGTGAGTTCATCGCTGCCAAGAACGCTGAAGACTTCGGTACGGCGCTGAACAGCGTGCTGGGCCAGATCCAGGCGCGCCTGGCCTCGGGTTCCAACGTGGCAACCAACAGCACGTCCTACCAGTCCAATTCGCGCATCTACCAGGCGACCTATCGTTCGGTGCAGTGGACCGGCGAGCTGGCCTCGATCCCGATTTCCTCCAGCGGCATCGGCAACACGCCCAGCTGGCTGGTCACCGCCCGGATCAGCGCGACCTATGCCGATGGCAGCACCGCCAACGACTACCACAACCGCACGGTGCTGACCTGGAACGGTAGCCAGGGCGCGAACTTCCCGACGGCCGCACAGACGACGGCGCTGGCCCGGACGGTAGGCGCGTCGCAGGTCACCGGCGCCAACAATGCGTCCTACATCAAGGGCGACCGGACGCTTGAGCGCGCCAACGGCGGCGTGCTGCGCAACCGGCTTACGCCGCTGGGCGACATCGTCAACTCCTCGCCCTTCTACGTCGCGGACACCGAGACGATTTACGTCGGCGCGAACGACGGCATGCTGCACGGCATCGATGCGCTTACCGGCGACGTCGAGTTTTCCTACGTGCCGGCCGGCGTGAACTTCGCCCGCTTGGCGGACATCAGCGACCCGGCCTACGCGCATGCGTACTTCGTGGACGGCCAGGTTTCGGTGACTTCTTCCCGCGTCACCCCAGGCGAGAACTTCCTGGTGGGCGCGCTCGGTCGCGGCGGCAAGGGCGTGTTCGCGCTCGACGTGTCCGATCCGACCGACATGGACCCGGGCAACAACGGCGACGTGCTCTGGGACAAGACCGCCACGGCCGACGCCGACATGGGTTATGTGCTCGGCACCCCGGTGCTGGTGCGCGCCAATAACGGCGAAGTCGTCGCCCTGGTGCCCAACGGCATCGAGAGCACCAATGGCGATGCCGTGCTTTACGTGATCGAAGTCGAGTCGGGCACCGTCCGGGCAAAGATCAATACCGGCAACACCACCGGCAACGGACTGAGCACGCCGCGTACAGCCGACCTGGACGCTGATGGCGACGTGGATTACGTCTATGCCGGTGACCTGCTCGGCAATATGTGGAAATTCGACCTGTCGAGCGCCAACCCGTCCGATTGGGGCGTCGCCTATGGCGGTGAGCCGCTGTTCGTGGCGCGCACGGCCGGCGGTGCGGTCCAGCCGATCACCGGTACGCCGGCTCTTGCCCGCGAGACCGCCGGGAATCGTATCTGGGTCAGCTTCGGCACCGGCCGGTTCATCTATGAGTCGGACGTCAGCAACACCGACATCCAGACGTGGTACGGCGTGATCGATGACGAAGAGTCCGACCTGCGCCGGGCGGACCTGACCGAACGCGATATCGCTGCGGTCGGCACCGATGCTGATGGGCGTGATGTCCGCGCCTTCGAGGCCTACTCCGACCTCCCGGATGATTCGATGGGTTGGTATGTCGATCTCGACGAGCCGCTCGACGGCGAGCGCATCATCGGCTCGGCCCGCGTGAATGGTCGTGCGGTGATCGTCTCGAGCATGGCGCCCACGGTTTCAACGGGCTGCGAAAACGACGGTGCTGGCTTCCTCAACGCCATCGACATGTTCACCGGCACCAGCCCGGAAGCCGCATCCGGCGGTGGCCCGGCTTCGTTCTTCGATCTCGACGGTGACGGCACCGGCACCAGCGACGGCGACTTCCTTACCGACGCGGACGGCAACCGTATCGGCGTCGGCTCGCTCGACACCGGCGTGGGCGCTCACTACGACTCGCGCAACGTCGACGGCGACTACGTCATCTGCGGCTCCAACGGCACCTGCGAACTGGTGGACGGTGGCGAGAACGAAGGTGGGGCTGGCGAAAGCAAGCGCCTGTCCTGGCGCGAACTTTTCGAGGAGGATTGATCGATGAACCGGCTTTCCCGAGTGGCGAAAGGATTCACCCTGATCGAGCTGATGATCGTCGTCGCGGTCATCGCGATCCTGGCGGCGATTGCCTATCCCTCCTACGTGAACTACGTAGTGGACACTCGCCGGGCGACGGCGACGGCCTGCCTTGTCGAGCAAAGCCAGTACATGGAGCGGTACTACACGACCAACCTGGACTACGCGATCCCCGTCGCGAACATGCCCGGGTTCGGGTGCGAGGGCGACCTGGCGGACTTCTACACCTTCAGCTTCGTGGCTGATCCGACTGCGGCGGCTTACACACTGCAGGCCGTTCCCCAGGGTGCGCAGCTTCGTGACAGCGAATGCGGCACGCTCACCCTGAACCAGGCCGGCGTGCGCGGTGAAAGCGGCAGCGGCACCGTGGACGACTGCTGGTAAACCCGGCGCTCGTCATCGGCACCAAAAGAAAAAGGCTCGCAGCGATGCGAGCCTTTCTCTTTATATCTTGGCGCCCGAAGTTGGACTCGAACCAACGACCCCCTGATTAACAGTCAAGTGCTCTAACCGGCTGAGCTATTCGGGCGGGGACGGGCATTTTAAACGACCCGCCCCCGGGGTCAAGCCCCGCGGGTTCAGGGAACGAAGGGGCAGGGCGGTGGTTCGTCCCTTGAAACCCTTGCGTGGCGGGCTCTTCCGGCGATGTTGACCACCACGCTGCCCAGGTGCACGGCGCGCCGGCGGCTGCACAAGCGCAGGCTGGCGTTGTTGCCGCCGGACATGCCCGAGGGCTGGTAGCGCACCCGGTGCCGGCCCACGGTGCCGCGGATCGCCACCGGCCCGGCGTCGCGGGCCTCGACCCACAGCACGTCTTCGGGGCGCGCTGGCTGCGGTTGCCGGAAAGGATCGCGATACACCAGCCAGCCTTCGTCCCAGACCAGATCGGTCCGGCAGTGCTGTCCATCCCCGCTGGGGCATACGGTAACCGGATGCCCGCGCTCGATCGCCGCCATGCGTGCCTGGGCCAGGGCGGCCGTAAGGGCATGGAAGGCCTGCAGCGCCGCCATGCGCTCGCGCAGGCTCGCCAGCGACGGCGCGGCGGCGGCCAGCAGCGCCGCCGTCACCAGCAGCACCATCAGCAGCTCGACCAGGGTGAATCCACGTTGGCTGGACCGCATGACCCGGGCTCCCGGAAACCGGGCTCCAGTCTCGGCAGGCCGGGCCCGCCGGCCCATCGGCCGAAGCCTGAACCGGGGGTCGGGCACGGCGCCGGACGGGCGTCAGCCGGCCGCTATACTGCCCGTTTGGCCCCGCGAGGACCTCCCCCCGTGTCCGAACGATTCCAGCTAGTCGCGCCCTACCAGCCCGCCGGCGAGCAGCCGCAGGCCATCGAGCGCCTGGTCGCCGGCTTCGAGGCCGGCCTGGCCCACCAGACCCTGCTCGGCGTCACCGGCTCGGGCAAGACCTACACCATCGCCAACGTCATCGAAGCCGTGCAGAAGCCGACCCTGGTGCTGGCGCCGAACAAGACCCTGGCCGCCCAGCTCTACGGCGAGTTCAAGAGCTTCTTCCCGCACAACGCGGTCGAATATTTCGTCAGCTACTACGACTACTACCAGCCCGAGGCCTATATCCCGTCCACCGACACCTTCATCGAGAAGGACAGCAACATCAACGAGCACATCGAACAGATGCGCCTGTCGGCGACCAAGGCCCTGCTCGAACGCCGCGACGCGATCGTGGTGGCCAGCGTGTCGGCCATCTACGGCCTGGGCGACCCGAACGAATATTTCCGCATGGTCCTGCACCTGGTGAAGGGCGACAAGATCGACCAGCGCGAGCTGATCCGCCGCCTCACCGAGATGCAGTACAAGCGCAACGACACCGAACTGGTGCGCGGTTCTTTCCGCGTGCGCGGCGAGGTGATCGACGTGCACCCGGCGGAATCGGAGATCGAGGCCCTGCGCATCGAACTGTTCGACGGCGAAATCGAGAACCTGGCGCTGTTCGACCCGCTGACCGGCCACATCAGCCGCAAACTGCAGCGTTTCACCCTGTACCCGAAGTCGCACTACGTCACCACGCGGCGCACCGTGCTCGATGCCATCGAGACGATCAAGGTCGAGTTCACCGAGCGCATGGACCAGCTGTACAAGGCCAACAAGCTGCTCGAAGCCCAGCGCCTGCAGCAGCGAACGATGTACGACATCGAGATGATGGCCGAAGTGGGCTTTTGTTCCGGCATCGAGAACTACAGCCGCCACCTCACCGGCCAGATGCCCGGCGAGCCGCCGCCCTGCCTTTTCGACTACCTGCCGCCGGACGCGCTGCTGGTGGTGGACGAATCGCACGTGACCATTCCGCAGCTCGGCGCCATGTACAAGGGCGACCGCTCGCGCAAGGAAACCCTGGTCGAGTTCGGCTTCCGGCTGCCTTCGGCCCTGGACAACCGGCCGCTGAAGTTCGAGGAATGGGAGCGCCGTTCGCCGCGCGCCATCTTCGTTTCGGCCACGCCCGGCAAGTACGAGATCGAGAAGTCCGGCGACCAGGTGGTCGAGCTGGTGGTCCGCCCGACCGGACTGATCGATCCCGAGGTCGAAATCCGCCCGGTCGCCACCCAGGTCGATGACGTGCTGTCGGAGATCCACGCCCGCGTGAAGCTGGGCGACCGCGTGCTGATCACCACGCTGACCAAGAAGATGGCCGAGAACCTCACCGATTACCTGGCCGAACACGATGTGCGCGTGCGCTACCTGCACAGCGACGTCGATACGGTAGAGCGCGTCGAGATCATCCGCGACCTGCGCCTGGGCGTGTTCGACGTGCTGGTGGGCATCAACCTGCTGCGCGAGGGCCTGGACATGCCCGAGGTGTCGCTGGTGGCGATCCTGGACGCCGACAAGGAAGGTTTCCTGCGCTCGACCGGTTCGCTGATCCAGACCATCGGCCGCGCCGCCCGCAACCTGCGCGGCAAGGCCATCCTCTATGCCGACCGCATGACCAATTCAATGAAGGCCGCGATCGACGAAACCGACCGCCGCCGCCAGAAGCAGGTCGAATACAACCAGACCCACGGCATCACCCCGACCTCGATCGTGCGCGCCGTGATGGACGTGATGGAAGGCGCCCGCAGCGAACCCGAGGACAGCCGCGGCAAGGGCCGCAAGGTGGCCGAGGGCGAGACCGACTACGCCACCCTCGATCCGGCCCGCCTGGCGGCCCGGCTCAAGCAGCTCGAGGCGAAGATGCACCAGCACGCCCGGGACCTGGAGTTCGAGGACGCCGCTCGCGTCCGCGACGAAATCCACCGCCTGCGGGAGCAGGGCCTGATGGCCTGAGCGGCCGGCTTGCATTACTTCTGGCAGGGGGGTAGAACAGGGCCATGGACGGGTGGGGACCCGTCCGGAGACAGCCAATGTCCACCTTGGGGATTCGGGGCCTTCTGGCCGGGGTATTCGTGCTTTCGCTGGGTCTGCTGACCGGGGCCAGCTACGGCGCCACGGGGCTGCCCGCCACCGGCGCTGGCTGGGACGACGCCTCCGAAGGGCCGGCCCTGCTGGACCGCGTGCAGGCCAAGGCCTGCGAATGGAGCCACGGCCTGTCCGGCCGCAGCGACCGCCAGTCTTCCCAGCAGCGCCAGCGCGAATGCGCCCGACGCCACGGCCTGGCCGACTGATCCGCTGAAGACGAAGATCCGCCATTGCCGGCACAGGGGGCGCTTGTTATACTTCGCGGCCCTTGTGGGCGGTTAGCTCAGCGGTAGAGCACTACCTTGACATGGTAGGGGTCACAGGTTCGAAACCTGTACCGCCCACCATCCTTTCCAGGATGGAATCACAGGGATCCAAGGCCGCCTCCGGGCGGCTTTCGCATTTCCGGGCCCCGGGGGCTTGCCGGCCTCAGGGCCGCAGCCGCGCCTCGCGCAGCTTCTCGTAGGCCGGCCGGCAGGCATCCGCGACTGCCTGCGCCGCGTCGTCCAGCACCGGTGCCGGCCGTGCCGACGGTGGCTCGAAGCCCGTGGACTTCCACACCGTGTCGTACCAGTGCGGCGCCCAGACGCCGTCGCTGTCGCGCGGGCCGGGCGGCCAGTGCAGCATGCGCCCGGTGAATTCCAGTCCGAACAGGTCGCAAAGCGCGCGCAGGAAGGTTCCGGGGTCGGCCAGGAAGTCGCCGGAATCGATCACCGTCGGCGACACGCCGCTGGCCGAGGCCAGTTCATCGAACAGCTCCGCCTGCTGCAGCAGGCCGATGTCGGCCGGCTCCACGGTGGCGCGCGAGCGCAGGTAGGACGACACCACTTCGTCGGGATCGCGGATCAGGAATACGTTGCGCAGGCCGTGGATCCAGTCGTGGTCCATGCCCGGCAGCAGGTGGTGGGCCATGTGCTTCTGGTACCAGACCGGCTTGCCGCCGGGCACCGGGCCCAGCAGGGCGTCGGCCACGCGGCGCCAGTCGCTGTCGCCGGCGGCGATCACCTCGTCGCGGCCGGGATGGTCGAGCCCGGTTTTCGCCAGGTAGGCCGCGTACAGCGGTTCGTCGCTGACCGCGCAGTCGGGCCGGTTTTCCCAGGCCCGCATCATCGCCGTGGAAATATTGCGTGGGCCCGACCACATGCCGATGCGCAGCGGACTCAAGCCAGCTTCTCCCCGGCGCGAACCGCGACGTCGCGTTCCACCAGCCCCCGGTACAGCGCCTGCAGCCTGGCCACCATCGGCCCCGGCTTGCCGTCGCCGATGACCCGGCCGTCCACCTCGCGCACCGCCACCAGCCCGGCGAAGGTGCCGGTGCAGAAGGCTTCTTCGGCGGAATAGACGTCGGTGAGCGTGAAGTTCTTCTCGCGCGCCGTGATGCCCTCCTCGGCGCAGGCGCGCAGCACGTTGGCGCGGGTGACGCCGTGCAGGCAGTAGTCGCCGGTGGAGGTCCAGACCTCGCCGCGGCGCACGATGAAGAAGTGGGTGGAATTGCAGGTGGCGACGAAACCGTGCGGGTCGAGCATCAGCGCCTCGTCGGCGCCGGCCTGGGTGGCCTGGATGCAGGCGGTAATGCAGTTGAGCTTGCTGTGGCTGTTCCAGCGCGGGTCCTGCACGTCCGGGTAACCCCGGCGCACGTGCACGGTGAACAGCTTCAGCCCGCGCGCCACCAGCTCGGGCTTGGCCTGCTTGTGCTCGGGGATGATGACGATGGTGGCCGGGCCGGCCGAGGCGCGCGGGTCCTGGTAGGGCGTGCGCTTGGGGCCGCGGGTGACCATCAGGCGCAGGTGCACGCCGTCGTGCATGTCGTTTGCGGCCAGGGTCTCGCGGATGGCGGCTTCCAGGCCCCGCCGGTCCAGGCCGATGTCGAGCATGATCGCCCGCGCGCCTTCGAACAGGCGGTCCAGGTGCTCGTCCAGGAACACCGGCTGGCCCCCGACCACCCGCCGGCCCTCCCAGACCCCGTCGCCCAGCACGAAACCGCTGTCGAAGACCGATACCGTGGCCTCGGCCCGGGGCAGCAGGCGGCCGTTTATCCATATCCGGATATCGGCGTTGCGGGGGTCGTCGTGGAATTCGTGCACGCTCTGGGCCATGCGGGGCTCTCCCTGGGACTGCCCCGAGTCTAGCCCGGCGAACCCGGTTTCCGGGGCGGATTCATTGACTTGGCGGCCTCCCGGGCCTACCTTTGCACCGTTAACCGGCAGAAAAGGTGGCCCCGGGAAACCGGCGCCGAGCGTGCGACATGGACACTACCCTGACTCCGTAGACGAAAGGCCAGGCTTCGCATCCGCGAGGGCGCCTGGCGCCCTTTTTTATTGCCCGAGATTCGTTCCAAGACCCGCCATGATCAACATCACGCTTCCCGACGGCAGCCGCCGTCCGTTCGAAAATCCCGTCACGGTCGCCGACGTCGCCGCCTCCATCGGCCCCGGCCTGGCCAAGGCCGCCCTGGGCGGCAAGGTCGACGGCAGGCTGGTGGACGCCAGCTTCCTGATCGAGAACGACGCCGCGCTCGAAATCGTCACCGACAAGCACCCCGACGCCCTGGAAGTGCTGCGCCACTCCACGGCCCACCTGCTGGCCCAGGCCGTGCAGCGCCTGTTCCCGGGTACCCAGGTCACCATCGGCCCGACGATCGACAACGGCTTTTATTACGACTTCGCCTACGAGCGCCCGTTCACGCCCGAAGACCTGCCGGCCATCGAGGCCGAGATGCAGAAGATCGTCAAGGAAGCCCTGCCGGTCACCCGCAGCGTCAAGACGCGCGACGAAGCCGTGGCTTTCTTCAAGGGGCTGGGCGAGCACTACAAGGCCGAGATCATCGAATCGATCCCGGCCAATGAAGACCTGTCGCTGTACTCGCAGGGCGAGTTCACCGACCTGTGCCGTGGCCCGCACGTGCCGGGCACCGACAAGTTGCGTTCGTTCAAGCTGATGAAGGTGGCCGGGGCCTACTGG
>NZ_CAXBJS010000053.1:0-16663 GCF_963976025.1 uncultured Arenimonas sp. | reverse complement strand
AGAACGGCACCTTGGCCTCGCCGGCGATGGCGCGCGCCAGCAGGGTCTTGCCGGTGCCCGGCGGGCCGACCATCAGCACGCCGCGCGGGATCTTGCCGCCCAGCTTCTGGAAACGGCCCGGGTCGCGCAGGAACTCGACCAGTTCGCCCACTTCTTCCTTGGCTTCGTCGCAGCCGGCGACGTCGGCCAGGGTGACCTTGACGTCGTTTTCGCCCTGCAGCTTGGCCCGCGACTTGCCGAAGCTCATCGCGCCCTTGCCGCCGCCCTGCTGCATCTGCCGCATCATGAAGAACCAGAAGCCGATGATCAGCGCCACCGGCAGCAGGTTGAACAGGATGCTCAGCAGCAGCGAACGCGGCTGGGGTTTTTCCTGGGTGATCTCGACGTTGTTCTCGAACAGGGTGTCGAGCAGGCGCGAGTCGTCCGGCGCGGCCGTGGTGAACACCGAGTTGTCGGTGCGCTTGCCGGTGACGGAGATCTGGTCCTCGGCGATGTTCACCTCGGACACGCGGCCGCTCTTCACCTCTTCGATGAACTGGTTGTAGCTCAGCTCGGAAGTGGCTGCCCCCGGCGTCGAAAAGCTGTTGAACACCGCCATCAGCACGACGGCGATGACCAGCCAGAGCAGGAGGTTTTTTGCCAGGTCGTTCATCACTTGCTTCCTCGTCGCTTGCCGGTGGCCAGCGCATAAACTTCGTTTGAGCGGCGCCGTGACGCCGCGGGCTTGCGGATGACCAGCTTGTCGTAGCGTGTCCTGAGCTCCTTGACGTAGGCATCGAAGCCTTCGCCCTGGAACAGCTTGATCAGGAACGCACCGCCAGGCTTGAGGTGCTTGTCCGCGAAATCGCGGGCCAGTTCGGACAGGTACATCGCCCGGGCCTGATCCACGGTATCCACGCCAGTCATATTGGGGGCCATGTCGGAAAGCACAAGGTCCACCTGGGCACCCGCCAGCAGGGCTTCCAGTTCGGACAATGGCCCGTCCTCTCTGAAATCGCCGTGAATGAACTCGACCCCGGCGATCGGGGGCATGTCCAGGATGTCCAGGGCCAGGACCCGGCCACGGTCGCCCAGGTCCCGGCGCACCACCTGCGACCAGCCGCCCGGGGCGGCGCCCAGGTCGACCACCACCATGCCCGGCTTGAGCAGGCGGCCGCGTTCGATCAGCTCCTCGAGCTTGTAGGCCGCGCGCGAGCGCATGCCTTCGGACTGGGCCTTCTTCACGAAGGGGTCGTCGAAGTGCTCCTTGAGCCAACGCTGGCTGCTGCGGCTGCGGGCCATGGCCTTTACTGGGGGGGACGGGCCACCATGATACCCTAGCGCCCCTTCCGAGCCGCCTGCGAGACCATGGCCACCGCCCTGAGCAACACCCAGAAACGTTACCTGCGCGGCCTGGCCCACGACCTCAAGGCCGTGCTTATCGTGGGCGCCAAGGGCATCACCGACGCCCTGGTCGCCGAGGCCACCCTGGCCCTGGAGCACCACGAGCTGCTGAAGGTGAAGATCCACGCCGGCGACCGCGAACTGCGCGACGAGTGGATCGCCGAGCTGGCCACGCGCGCCGACGCGGCCCTGGTCACCCGCATCGGCAACGTCGCCGTGTTCTACCGCCGGCGCGCCGAAAACCCGCTGATCGTCCTGCCCAGGAACTGAACCCCCGGGGATAACCGTGCAGCTTTCGCAGGAAAACCCGGATTTCAGCTACGTCCTGCGCGGCACCACCGCAAGCACCGTCCTGGTGAACCAGCAGGCGCTTGAGACCAGCTTCGTGCTGGCTCCGAACCAGCTGCTGGAAAACTGGGGCCCGGCCTCGGTGGACGAACTGGAACCGGCGCACATGGACGCCCTGCTGTCCCTGAAGCCTTCGGTGGCGATCCTGGGCACCGGGCCGCGCCAGCGCTTCCCCTCGCCCGCGGTGATGGCCGCCATGCTCACGCGCGGCGTCGGCCTGGAAGTGATGGACAATGCCGCCGCGGCGCGCACGTTCAACGTGCTGGCGACCGAAGGCCGCACGGTCGTGGCTGCCTTCCTGCTGCCGGGCTGAGCCCCGCCGCGGCGAATCACTGCTTCGGCAGCACCTGCATCGGATCCACCGGCTTGCCGTTGCGGCGCACCTCGAAGTGCAGCATGTCGCGGCTGGTGCCGGTGCGGCCGAGTTCGGCGATCTGCTGGCCGGCCTTCACCTGCGCGCCCTCGCCCACCAGTCGGCGGCGGTTGTGGGCGTAGGCCGACAGCCACTCGTCGCTGTGCTTGACGATGATCAGCTCGCCGTAGCCCACCAGGCCCGAGCCCGAATAGACGATGACGCCGTCGGCGGCCGCGACCACCGGCTGGCCGGCGTTGCCGGCGATGTCCAGGCCCTGGCGCTTCGGATCGCCGGACACGAAGCGGCCGATGACCTGGCCCTGGGTCGGCCAGCGCCAGGTGCCGCTGGCCGGCGCCGCATCGGGCACCGCCGGCAGGGCCGGCGTCGCCGCCGGGCGGGCGGGCGTGGCGACGGGTGTCGCGGGTGTCGAGGGCGTGGCCGCGGGCGTCGCCGGCCGCGCCGGCGTGGTGCCGCGCGACCCCGAGGGCGGCGGCGTGCGCGGTGCCGGCATGCCAGTCACGCCCGCCGTCGTCCGGGCCTGCGACTGACCCCGCAGCTTCAGTACCTGCCCCGGATAGATGGTGTACGGCGGGCCGATGCGGTTGAGGCTGGCCACCTCGCGATAGTCCAGGCCATGCCGGAAGGCGATGCCGTACAGCGTGTCGCCACGCTTGACCTTGTAGTCGCCGCTGCGCGGCACCGACTGCGTGGCGCGGTCGGGCGCGGGACGCGAGCCTTCGCGTTTGACCACGCGCGAATGCCCGCAGCCGGCGACCAGGGCGATCGCCAGGATGCACACAAGGCCGCGGACGAATGGCATCTTCATGAGCGCATATTCAACCAGACAATGGCGCCCAGGATCACCACGGCGACAATCCAGCCGACGATTTCGATGTAGCGCCGGAAAACGGGTTCAACCTTCGGCCCGCCCCAGGCCACCACGCCGGCCACCAGGAAAAAGCGGATGCCGCGACCGACCAGCGAGGCCAGCACGAATGGCAGCAGCGGCATGGCGGCGGCGCCGCCGGCGACGGTGAACACCTTGAACGGGATGGGCGTGAACGCGGCGACGAACATGATCCAGACGCCGTATTCCCGGAACAGGTCCTGCACCTTGTCATAGGTGTCGTCGTAACCGGCGCGTTCGATCCAGGGCATCACCGCGTCGATGGCGAAATAACCCAGGCCATAGCCGATGACACCGCCCAGCACCGAGGGCACCGTCGCCAGCAGTCCCAGCCGCCACCATCGTTCCGGCTTGGCCAGCGCCATCGGCGCCAGCATCACGTCGGTCGGCACCGGGAAGAAGATCGATTCGATGGTGGAGATGAAAGCCAGGTACCAGGGCGCGTGGCGGTGGGCGGCGAGCTGGCGGCAGCGGTCGTAAAGCGGTCCGAACAGCTTCATTCAGAGGGTCCCGGGCAGCAGGGGCACGAACACCACGCCGCCCAGGTCTTCCTGCACCAGCTGCCCGTCCAGGCGGCGGATGCGAAGCAGGCGCTGGCCATTGGGGCCGCCGATGGGGGCGACCAGGGTGCCGCCTTCGGCCAGCTGTTCAAGCAGCGCCGGTTCGATGGCCGCGGCACCGGCGGTCACCAGGATGCCGCCGAAAGGGGCGTATTCGGGCCAGCCGGCGCGGCCGTCGTCGTGGCGGGTGCGCACGTTCAGGCCCTGGTGGCGGAAGCGGCGGCGCGCGACGCGCAGCAGTTCCTCGATGCGTTCGACGCTGTAGGTTTCCAGGCCAAGGGTCGCCAGCACCGAAGCCTGGTAACCCGAGCCGGTGCCGACTTCGAGCACGCGTTCAGGCATGCCGTGTTCGACCAGGGCTTCGGTCATGCGCGCCACCACCCAGGGCTGGCTGATGGTCTGGCCGTTGCCGATCGGCAGCGCGGTGTCGTCGTAGGCGCGGCTGGCCAGGGCTTCGTCCAGGAACAGGTGCCGCGGCACCGTGCGCATGGCGACCAGCACGCGTTCGTCGGTGATGCCGCCTTCGTTGCGCAGGCGTTCGACCATGCGGTCGCGGGCCCGCTGCGAGGTCATGCCCAGGCCCTTGGCTTCCGGACGGATTTGGTAGCGGGGCATCATGCCTTGTGGTTCATCCCTTCACCCAGGGCGCCGACCCAGCTGGCGACCTTTTCCAGCGCCTGGTAGCGCGTCAGGTCGACGTGGATGGGCGTGATGGAAATGCAGCCCGTGCGCACCGCGTGAAAATCGGTGCCGGGGCCGGCGTCCTGCTCGGGGCCGGCGGGGCCGATCCACCACATCGGGCGCCCGCGCGGGTCGACCTGTTCGATGCAGGGTTCAGCGCGGTGGCGGTGGCCCAGGCGGGTGACTTCGTAACCGCGCAGGGACTCCCAGGGCAGGTCGGGCACGTTGACGTTGAGGATGGTGTCGGCCGGCAGCGGATCGACCAGCAGCCGCGCGGTGATCTCCAGCGCCGCGCGCGCCGCGGTTTCGTAGTGGCGCGGCGAGGTTTCGTCGGTGACCAGCGACAGCGCGACCGCCGGATGGCCCAGGAAGCGGCCTTCCATCGCCGCGGCGACGGTGCCGGAATAAATGACGTCGTCGCCGAGGTTGGCGGCGGTATTGATGCCCGAAAGCACGATGTCGGGGTCGGCTTCCAGCAGGCCGGTCAGCGCCAGGTGCACGCAGTCGGTGGGCGTGCCGGTGACGCGCCAGGTGCGGTCGGCGACCTGGCGGACCCGGATGGGGCGGTCGAGGGTAAGCGAATTGCTGGCGCCGGAACGGTCGCGGTCGGGCGCCACCACCGTCACTTCGTGGCCGGCGGCACGCAGGCCCTCGGCCAGGACGCGGATGCCCGGGGCTTCCACGCCATCGTCATTGCTTACCAGTACGCGCATCAGGGGTCCCGCGGGAAGAAACCCAATGATAGCGGATGCACCGCCCGCGGCATCACCCTCACCTGCGCTGGGTTAACCTGCATGCATGGCCAAGCGCAAGCCGCCCGCACCCGTCACCGAGGACGATGCCGCCCTGTTCCGGGAGGCGATCGGCGAGGTGCGCGTCCTTCAAGCGCCGCCGCCGGTGCCCGAGCGGCCCCGCCCCGCCCCGCGCCCGCGCATGCGCGAGCTCGACGAAGCCCTGGCCCTGCAGCAATCCCGGCAAACCGGCTGGTTCGAGGCCACCATCGAAGCCGGCGAGGCGCTGTCCTACCGCCGCGACGAAGTGCCCGAAAAGGTGCTCAAGGCGCTCAAACGTGGCCAGTACAGCATCGGCGGCGAACTCGACCTGCACCAGATGCGCGCCACCGAAGCCGAACGCTGGCTGCGTGAATTCCTGGCCGAATCGCGCGCCGGCGGCCACGCCTGCGTGCGCATCATCCACGGCAAGGGCCTGCGGGCCGCCGCCGGCGGCTCGGTGCTCAAGGCGCTGGTGGACCGGATGCTTCGCCAGCGCGCGGACGTACTGGCCTACGCCTCCGCACCGGAAGCGATGGGTGGTACGGGCGCGGTGCTGGTGCTGCTGGCCCGGAAACGTCCGGGCGAACAGGGACCGGGCACCGGCTGATCAGTCGTCCTTGCGTTCCTTGGGCGGATTGACCCAGACCACGCGGACACCGGCGGGCTTGGCAGCTTCTTCAACGGCTGCCACGTAGTTCTTGTCGGTACCGATGGTCGGGCCTGCCGCCAGGCTGGCGGTATCGGTGCTGGCGCAGGCGCCCAGCAGCAGCGTCGCGGAAGCAAGGAACAGACACTTGCGGGCGGTGTTCATGGCGACCTCCTGAAGTCTGGAAAACCGCAGGACCAGATTACTCCTGGCAATCGACCGCGCAAGTGCCCCGGATCAGGCCCCGGCGTGTGCGTCCCGGACCTCGCCCAGTTCGGCCAGCAGCCCCGTGGCGTAGGCGCCTGGCGGCAATTCGAAGCGCAGCACCAGCTGGTCGGCGGCGGGCCAGTCCCAATCCAGCGCGGCCACCCGCACGCGCAGGGCGCGGCGTTCCTGCTTCAGGCCGGCTTCTTCCAGGCCCTGGCGCAGGTCCGGGAAGGCTTCGAGCACCGCCAGCTCCAGGTCCCGGCAGGCGCCGGTGCAGCGCAGTTCGCCGCGGCCCCAAAGCGGGCCGGTGGCGTGAATGTCCAGGCGCCTGGCGCGATCGGCCAGCGCCTCGTCGGCGGCTTCCGGGCCAAAAACCGACTGGCTGCCCTCGAGCATCCAGACCTCGCCTTCCCGGCCGCTGGCCCAGTCGCCGGCGTCCACGCGCGCCGACAGCACCGCGTTGAACATGACCGAACGGGCGGCCGAGAGGTAGATCGAACGCTGCTCGCGGCGCACGCGCTGGCCGGCGAACATGCGCCGCGCCGATTCGACGTTGTCGCCGTCGCGGCCGAATCGCTGTTCGCCGAAATAGTTGGGCAGCCCGCCCTGGGCGATTGCTTCCAGGCGCCGGTCGATGGCCTCGCGTTCGCCCTGCACCTGCCGCAGCACCAGTTCGAAGCGGTTGCCGCGCAGGGCGCCGCGCGGCAGCTTGCGGTGGTGCCAGGCGTGTTCAAGCACCCGCAGCGAATCGTCCTGCAGGCTGGCCAGGTCCGGCGCCACGCGCTTGGGCAGGTGCACGGAAAAACGCTGGCGGGTCACCGCGTGGCGATCCTTGAGGCCGGCATAACCAATGCCGACGTCCGGGATGCCGGCCCATTGGGCCAGGCGGCGGGCGGCGTGCACGGTGTTGAGGCCGCGTTTTTCGACGGTGAGCAGCAGGTGTTCGCCCTGCCCGGCCGGCTCGAAGCCGGCCAGTTCCTCGACCAGGAAGTCTTCGGTGCGGCTGCGGAAGTCCGCCGCCAGCACCGGCGCGCCGTGGCCGCCCGGCAGGCGGCTCACGAACGCACCAGCAGCGCCACCGCCATTGCCGCCAGGCCTTCGCCGCGGCCGGTGAAACCGAGTTTTTCGGAGGTGGTGGCTTTCACGCTGATCGCATCCACCTCGACGCCCAGGTCGGCGGCGAGGTTCGCGCGCATCGCCGGCGCATGCGCCGCCACCCGCGGCCGTTCGCAGACGACGGTGAGGTCGGCATTGCCCAGCCGCCAGCCGCGTTCGGCCAGCAGCGTAGCGCAGTGGCGCAGGAAAACCCGGCTGTCGCAGTCCTTCCAGCGATCGTCCGAGGGCGGGAAATGCACGCCGATGTCACCCAGCGCCAGCGCGCCGAGCAGCGCGTCGCACAGCGCGTGGATGACCACGTCGCCGTCGGAATGCGCCAGCACGCCGCGCTCGTGCGCGATCCGCACGCCACCGAGCACGACATGGTCGCCGTCGCCAAATGCGTGCACGTCATAACCCTGGCCGATTCGGATGTCAGTCATATTTTTTTGCCACGGATGAACACGGATGGGCACGGATAAGAGCGGATCAAGCACAGACTAAAGCACTTACAAACAGGGACAGCTTCGCTCTATCCGTGTTTATCCGTGTTCATCCGTGGCCAATTGCTCTTGAGAGTATGAACTCCGCGAGCGCGAGGTCGGCTGGCGTGGTGATCTTGAGGTTGTCGTCGCGGCCTTCGACCAAGCGGGGTTTCAGGCCCAGGCGTTCGACGGCCATGGCTTCGTCGGTGACGCGCACGCCGCTGCGCTGGGCCGCGGCCAGGGCGCGGGTGAGGCCGCCGCGGCGGAACAGCTGCGGGGTCAGCGCGCGCCACAGCGCCTCGCGCGGCTCGGTGCCCAGGCTGCGGCGCTGCTCGTCGGCGCGCTTGAGCGTGTCGCGGACCGGCGCCGCCAGCAGCGCGCCGACGGCGTCTTCGCGGCCTTCGGCCAGCAGCCGGGCCAGGTCCTGTTTGTGCAGGCAGGGCCGCGCGGCGTCGTGCACCAGCAGCCACTGGTCTTCGCTGATCGTGGCCGGCAGCGCGTGCAGCGCCGCCAGCACCGAATCGGCGCGCTCGCCGCCGCCGACGCAGGTGAGCACCGGTTTGCCGCCGATCTCGCGCCAGCCCGGCCAGGCAGCATCGTCCTGGGCCAGGGCCACCATCACGCCGTCGACGTCGGGATGGTCGAGCACCGCGCGCAGGCTGTGTTCGATGACGCTGCGGCCGGCCAGGGACAGGTACTGCTTGGGCGTGTCGCCGCCGAAGCGGCTGCCGCGGCCGGCGGCGGGCACGATGGCCCAGGTCACTGGCCGCCCTCCGCGGATTGCGCGGCCTCGGGCTCGGCCGGCGCGGGCTCGACGACGCGGTAGAACACTTCGCCCGGCCGGACCATGCCCAGTTCGCTGCGGGCGCGGTCCTCGACCGCCGCCTCGCCGGACTTGAGGTCCTCGACCTCGGCCGACAGGGCGTCGTTGCGCTGCTGCAGGCGAGCGTTTTCGCGGCGCTGTTCTTCCACGCGGGCCTCCAGCTCACGCGCCTCGCGCAGGCCGCCGTCACCCCACCAGAACTTGAGCTGCAGGCCCATCAGGGCCAGCAGCAGGAGGGCGAATGGCCACCAGCGGCGCAAGGGCGGGACTCAGCGCTTGAGGCTGACGAAAGCGTTGTTGCCGGCGTAACGCGCCTGGTCGCCCAGCGCCTCTTCGATGCGCAGCAGCTGGTTGTACTTGGCCACACGGTCGCTGCGGCACAGCGAACCGGTCTTGATCTGGGTGGCCGTGGTCGCGACCGCGATGTCGGCGATGGTGGTGTCCTCGGTTTCGCCGGAACGATGCGAGACCACCGCTGCGTAGTTGGCAGCGTCGGCCATGGCGATGGCTTCCAGGGTTTCGGTCAGCGTGCCGATCTGGTTGACCTTGATAAGGATGGCGTTGGCCACGCCCTGGTCGATGCCGTCGCGGAAGATCTTCGGGTTGGTGACGAACAGGTCGTCGCCGACCAGCTGCACCTTGCCCGACAGGCGCTCGGTGAGCAGCTTCCAGCCGTCCCAGTCGTTTTCGGCCATGCCGTCTTCGATGGTGATGATCGGGTACTGGGCGCTCCAGCCGGCCAGGAAGTCGACGAACTGTTCCGGCGACAGGCGCTTGCCCTCGCCCACCAGGTTGTACTTGCCGTTGTCGAAGAACTCCGAGCTGGCCACGTCCAGGCCCAGCAGGATGTCTTCGCCGGCGCGGTGGCCGGCCTTGCCGATGGCCTCGAGGATGACCTCGATGGCTTCTTCGTTCGAACGCAGGTCGGGCGCGAAGCCGCCCTCGTCGCCGACCGCGGTGCCCAGGCCCTTGGCCTTGAGCACGGCCTTGAGCGCGTGGAAAACCTCGGTGCCGGCGCGCAGCGCCTCGGAGAAGCTGTCGAAGCCCACCGGCAGCACCATGAATTCCTGCATGTCGACGTTGTTGTCGGCATGCGCGCCGCCGTTGATGATGTTCATCATCGGCACCGGCAGCACCGGCGCGCGATCACCCGCCAGGTGCTTCCACAGCGGCAGGCCGCGCGCGGCCGCCACCGCGTGGGCATTGGCCAGCGACACACCCAGCAGCGCATTGGCGCCCAGGCGGCCCTTGTTTTCGGTGCCATCGAGGTTGATCAGCTTGCGGTCCAGGCCTTCCTGGTCGGCGCCGTCGAAACCCTTCAGCGACTCGGCGATCGTGGTGTTGACGTTGGCCACCGCCTTGCGCACGCCCTTGCCCAGGTAGCGGCTCTTGTCGCCGTCGCGCAGCTCCACGGCTTCCTTGGTGCCGGTGGACGCGCCCGAGGGCACGGCCGCGCGGCCCATGTGGCCGCTGGCCAGGGTGACCTCGGCTTCAAGGGTGGGGTTGCCGCGGCTGTCGAGGATCTCGCGGGCGTGGACTTTGCTGATGATGGTCATGGCTTCTTTTTGCTTTGGTTTGGCGGGGCTCAGGCGGTCATCGCCAGGCCGAGGATGACGATCGCGATGCCCAGCAGCAGCGGCAGCGCGCTCAGTACCAGGCCGAGCCAGGCGAACAGCCGCTTGCGGGTGCCCGCGAACAGGCCGACCGCGCCCAGGATGGCGCCCAGCACCAGCAGCGCCATCGCCGAGAGCATGCCGAAGCCGATCATCATCGCGCGCGGGTCGGTTTCGGACAGTTCGCCGCCCGGCTCGTTCATGCCGACGTAGCCGGCGTAAAAGAACACGCCCAGCAGGCCCAGGCCGGCGATCACCGCGATGATGGTGGCCGCGATGCCGAGGCCGGAGTGTTTCAGGGGTTCAACCACAGGCGTGTTCATGCGTCTTGCTCCAGGAATCGATTCTTCTTGGTGATGCGGTCGAGTTCGACCAGGGTTTCCAGCAGCGCCGCCATCTTCGGCAGCGGCCAGGCGTTGGGGCCGTCGGAGAGGGCCTTTTCCGGGTCGGGGTGGGTTTCCATGAACAGGCCGCTGATGCCCACCGCCACCGCCGCGCGCGACAGCACCGGCACGAACTCGCGCTGGCCGCCGGACTTGCCGCCGGCGCCGCCGGGCAGCTGCACGCTGTGGGTGGCGTCGAACACCACCGGGCAGCCGGTGTCGCGCATGACGCTGAGCGAGCGCATGTCGGACACCAGGTTGTTGTAGCCGAAACTGACGCCGCGTTCGCAGGCCATGATCTGCTGGTTGCCGGTGGCGCGCGCCTTGTCGGTGACGTGTTTCATTTCCCAGGGCGAAAGGAACTGGCCCTTCTTGATGTTCACCGGCTTGCCGGCGCTGGCGACCTTCTGGATGAAGTCGGTCTGCCGGCACAGGAAGGCCGGGGTCTGCAGCACGTCCACCACCGAGGCCACTTCGTCCATCGGCGTGTATTCGTGCACGTCGGTCAGCACCGGCACGCCCAGCTGGCGCTTCACCTCCGCCAGCACCTTCAGGCCGGCTTCCAGGCCGGGGCCGCGGAAGCTGCTGCCCGAGGTACGGTTGGCCTTGTCGAAGCTGGACTTGAAGATGAAGGGGATACCGAGCTTGCCGGTGATTTCCTTGAGCCGGCCGGCCGTTTCCATCTGCAGCTCCAGCGATTCGATGACGCAGGGGCCGGCGATCAGGAAAAAGGGCTGGTCGAGGCCGACCTTGAAACCACAAAGCTCCATCAGTTCACTCCTGCAGCTGATTTCTGCGCCGACGGGACCTCGGCAAGCAGCTTGCCGCCGGCCTTGTGCTCGCGCGCGGCGCGGATGAAGCCGATGAAGAGCGGATGGCCGTCGCGCGGCGTGGAAAGGAACTCCGGGTGCGCCTGGCAGGCGATGAACCACGGATGGTCGGGCAGCTCCACCATTTCCACCAGCAGGTCGTCCATGGACTTGGCGCTGATGACCAGGCCGGCGTCCTCGAGCTGGGTGCGGTAGCGGTTGTTGAACTCGTAGCGGTGGCGGTGGCGTTCGCCGACCACGTCCTTGCCATAGAGTTCGCGCGAGCGGGTGCCGGGCTTGAGCCGCTGTTCCTGCAGGCCCAGGCGCATGGTGCCGCCCAGGTCCGAAGTTTCGTCGCGGCGTTCGATCTCGCCGCTGGCGGTGCGCCATTCGGTGATCAGGCCGATCACCGGGTGCGCGCAGTGGCGGTCGTTTTCGGTGCTGTTGGCGCCTTCCAGGCCGGCCACGTGGCGGGCGTACTGCGCGGTGAGCACCTTGCCCTCGAAGCCACGGTCGCCGAAGCCACCGGGCACCAGGATGGCGTCCACGTCGGAAAGCACGGCATCGCCGTCCTTCTCGACCTGTTCGGACTCAAGCCACTTGAGCTTCACCCGCGTGCGCTGGCGCAGGCCGCCGTGCTTGAGCGCCTCGGACAGCGACTTGTAGGCGTCCTGGTGGTCGACGTACTTGCCGACCACGGCCACCGTGACTTCGTCCACGGGGTTTTCGACGGCGTCCACCACCGCTTCCCATTCCGACAGGTCGGCCGGCGCGGCCTTGTCTTCCAGGCGCAGGCGTTCGACCACGATGTCGTCGAGCTGCTGCTGGTGCAGCCACAGCGGCAGCTGGTAGATGTTGGCCACGTCCACGCAGCTGATGACGGCCTTTTCGGGCACGTTGGTGAACAGGGCGATCTTGCGGCGCTCGGAGTCGGGCAGCGGTTTTTCGCTGCGGCAGACCAGGATGTCGGGCTGGATGCCGATCGAGCGCAGTTCCTTGACCGAGTGCTGGGTCGGTTTGGTCTTGAGTTCGCCGGCGGCGGCGATCCAGGGCACCAGGGTCAGGTGCATGAAGATGGCTTGGTCGGGGCCACGTTCGGTGCGGATCTGGCGGATGGCTTCGAGGAAGGGCAAGGACTCGATGTCGCCGACGGTGCCGCCGATCTCGACCAGGCCGACGTCGAAGCCGTCGGTGGCCTCGAAGATGCAGCGCTTGATCTCGTCGGTGATGTGCGGAATGACCTGCACGGTGCCGCCCAGGTAGTCTCCGCGGCGCTCCTTGCGGATGACGTTTTCGTAGATCCGGCCGGTGGTGACCGAGTTCTTGCGGCTCAGGCGCACGCGCAGGAAACGTTCGTAGTGGCCCAGGTCGAGGTCGGTTTCGGCACCGTCGTCGGTGACGTAGACCTCGCCGTGCTGGAACGGGCTCATGGTGCCCGGGTCGACGTTGATGTACGGGTCGAGCTTCATCATGGTGCACCGCAGGCCGCGGGCTTCCAGGATGGCCGCCAGCGAGGCCGCTGCGATGCCCTTGCCAAGCGAGGACACCACGCCACCGGTTACAAATATGAGACGGGTCATGGGATTTGGGGGCGCTGGAAAACCGTATTCTACTGCATCAAGGGCCTGCGTTCCGGCCCCGGGCGCCCCGGCTTGACCGGCCCCGGGCCGCCGCGCATCCTGCCCGCCACCGCAAGACCCGCCAGGAAGGCCTTTCCCCCGCATGAACACCCGCTACAACGCCGCCGACATCGAAGTCCTGTCGGGCCTGGACCCGGTCAAGCGCCGCCCCGGCATGTACACCGACACCACCCGGCCCAACCACCTGGCCCAGGAGGTCATCGACAACTCGGTGGACGAGGCCCTGGGCGGCCACGCCAGGCTGATCGAGGTCGTGCTGCACGCCGACGGCAGCGTCGAGGTCTCCGACGACGGCCGCGGCATGCCCGTGGACGTGCACCCCGAGGAAGGCATCCCGGGCGTGGAACTGATCCTCACGCGCCTGCACGCGGGCGGCAAGTTCAGCGGCAAGAACTACACCTTCTCCGGCGGCCTGCACGGCGTCGGCGTCAGCGTGGTCAACGCGCTGTCGAAGAAGGTCGAGGTTTTCATCAAGCGCGACGGCCAGGAACACCGCATGGAGTTCCGCGACGGCGACCGCAGTTCGGCCCTGGACGTGGTCGGCACGGTCGGCAAGCGCAATACCGGCACCCGCCTGCGCTTCTGGCCGGACCCGAAGTACTTCGATTCCCCGAAGATTTCCATCCGCGCCCTGCGCCACCTGCTGCGTGCCAAGGCCGTGCTGTGCCCGGGCCTGACGGTGAAGCTGCACGACGCCGCCACCGGCGACAAGGACGAGTGGTACTACGAGGACGGCCTGCGTGATTACCTGCGCGGCGCGCTTTCGGACCGGGAGCTGCTGCCGGCCGACCTGTTCGTCGGCCACCTGTCCAAGGACACCGAGATCGCCGACTGGGCCGTAGCCTGGGTGCCCGAGGGCGAACTGGTGCAGGAAAGCTACGTCAACCTCATCCCCACCGCCCAGCACGGCACCCACGTCAATGGCCTGCGCTCGGGCTTCACCGATGCCCTGCGCGAGTTCTGCGACTTCCGCAGCCTGCTGCCGCGCGGCGTGAAGCTGGCCCCCGAGGACGTCTGGGACCGCATCAGCTACGTGCTGAGCCTGAAGATGACCGACCCGCAGTTCAGCGGCCAGACCAAGGAACGCCTGAGTTCGCGCCAGGCCGCGGCCTTCGTGGAAGGCGCGGCGCACGACGCGTTTTCGCTGTGGCTCAATCAGCACGTGGAGCTGGGCACCCAGATCGCCCAGCTGGCCATCGACCGCGCCGCCGCCCGCCTGAAGTCCGAAAAGCAGGTGGTGCGCAAGAAGATCACCCAGGGCCCGGCCCTGCCCGGCAAGCTGGCCGACTGCATCAGCCAGGACCTGGGCCGCACCGAACTGTTCCTGGTGGAAGGCGACTCGGCCGGCGGCAGCGCCAAGCAGGCCCGCGACAAGGAGTTCCAGGCCATCCTGCCCCTGCGCGGCAAGATCCTGAACACCTGGGAAGTCGAATCCGGCGGCGTGCTGGCCTCGAACGAGGTGCACGACCTGGCCGTGGCCATCGGCTGCGACCCGGGCGTCGACAATATCGACGGCCTTCGCTACGGAAAAGTGATCATCCTGGCCGACGCCGATTCCGACGGCCTGCACATCGCCACCCTGCTGGCGGCCCTCTTCCTGCGCCATTTCCCGGCCCTGGTGACGGCGGGCAACATCTTCGTGGCGATGCCGCCACTGTTCCGCGTGGACGTGGGCAAGCAGGTGTTTTACGCCCTGGACGAGGAAGAAAAGCGCCTGCTGCTGGACCGGATCGAGCGCGAGAAGATCCGCGGCCAGGTCAGCGTCACCCGCTTCAAGGGCCTGGGCGAGATGAATCCCTCGCAGCTGCGCGAGTCCACCGTGCACCCCGATACCCGCCGCCTGGTGCAGCTGACGGTGGACGATGCCGACCAGACCCGGTCGCTGATGGACCTGCTGCTGGCCAAGAAGCGCGCCAGCGACCGCAAGGCCTGGCTGGAACTGAAGGGCGACCTGGCTTCGCTGGAAGTCTGAACGGACGGGGCCGGCCAGGCCCCCAAATCCAGCCACCCCCTTCAAACCGTGACGCGCCTCCCGGAAAGGTGACGCGCTGCGTCACATTTTCACCCCGCTTGTGCCCCCTGACCTACCGTTCGTCGGCCGGACGGCCGGTCGTGTCCCCTATTTGCGTCGGGGCTGGCCTTCACATACTGTGACCCAGTGCGCATTTTTGGGGCCAGAGGTCGCCAGCCGCCCGGGAAGGAGTTGATTGGCATGTTTCCTGCTTCTTCACTTTCGCCCGCAGTTTGCGCGCCCCCTGGTCGGTGATCCGGCCCGGAATGTCGACCCAACAATCCAGCCGCTTCACCAAGGCAAATTTCAAAGGAAACCCCGCTCATGAAGAACTCCGTCCGTAGCATCCGAGGCCTCGCTCTCGCCGGCGTGGCGTCCCTCGGCCTGATTGCGATGACCCCGGCCATGGCCGAATCCGACTTCAGCACCGGCGCCACCCCGTCGGCCTCCGCCCGCGTCGATTTCGAAGTCAACATCCCGCGTTTCATCCGCTTCCAGGTCGGCAGCGCCGGCGCCACCATCGACGAAGTCGTGTTCGACGTGGCCGCTGCCAACGTCGGCGACGGCACCGATGTCGCTGCCACCACCAACGGCACCCTGGCCGTCAGCCTGACCGGCAACGTCGGCACCATCAGCCTCGACGCCACCACCACCGCTGCGCTTACCGACGGCCCGGACACCATTTCCTGGGCCGAGATCCTGACCTCCAGCTCGGATGCCGCCCTGGACGTTCCGGCCATCGTCGACGCCGGCACCGGCGGCGCCGAGGCGATCACCGCCAACGTCGGCACCCGCGTGGTCGCCCGCACGGCCGACTGGACCTTCGGTTACGACAACTCCGCCGTGTACGGCGCGGGTACCTACACCGGCCGCGTCACCTTCACCGCTGCCAACCCGTAACCGGGCCAGGCATCTGAACCGGGGGGCGGCCACGTCGCCCCCCGGCTTCCCACGTCAGCGAGGCGGTCCCCCGACCATGCGCGTCCCGACCACAATCCTGATTGCAGCGGCCGCCCTCGTGTCGGCCTGCGACGCGGATGCGTACGTCGTGAACATCAACATGGGCACCGACGCCGTCTACCTGCGCGTGGGCGACGGCAACTTCATCGGTACCTATGCCAATTCCGGCATCCCCCAGTCCGGCGGCGCGATCAGCCGGGTCTCGGTAACCGTGCCCCAGGCCGCCGTCGGCAACGGCACGCCGCAGGTGATGACCGCCAACGGCCGCCTCACCAGCGACTGGGATGGCTACCTGTTCTGCAACCCCGGCCAGCTCTACGTCGGCGGCTTCTACCGGCGTTCCAACAACGCCAACGTCAACGCGACCCTCACCGTCACCGCGCCGGCCGCCCTGGTCAACGCCGACGGCGACACCATCCCGATTTCCGACATCAGCTGGACCAGTTCCGGCAATGGCGACGGCGGGGCCACCCAGCCGGTACCAAGCGGCAGCTTCCAGGCCGGCACGAGAACGCTTGCCAACGACTTCCGCCGCAATACCTGGCGGGAAAGCTGCCTTACCTTCCGCTATGCCAACACCCAGCTTGCCGCCGGCGGTACCTACACCGCCCGCGTGACCTACACCCTGACGGCACCATGATCCGGATCCTTGCCCTCGCCGCCCTGATGTTCTGCGCGTCGTCCGCGGCCCTGGCCCAGCAGGCCGTCCGCCTGGACGATTCGTCCAGCCAGGTGCTCAGCGGCCTGGTGCGCATGAACTGGGAAGACCCCGCGCCCGGTCGCAGCGACATGCTGGTGGGCCAGGTGACCGTGCTGGTGCGCCTGGACACCTCCCCGTTCAAGGGGCGCAGCGGGCGTATCTACCACGTACTGGGCCGGGAGGCGACGCCGGTGCAGGCCAGCTGGACCGCCCGCGGACCGCTGCTTCCCGGCGCCGTGAGCGACGGCGAGCGCACGCTGGTCTATGCCGGCCCGATCACCACC
>NZ_CAXBJS010000052.1:0-16826 GCF_963976025.1 uncultured Arenimonas sp. | reverse complement strand
GGCGCCTTCAGCGCGCCGTGTAACCGCCGTCGATCGCCAGCTCGGCGCCGGTGACGAACTTCGACTCGTCCGAGGCCAGGTAGACCACGCCCCAGGCGATGTCGTCCACGTCACCCATGTGCCCGAGTGGATGCAAGTTGCCGACGTCGCGGCGGGCGGCGTCGATGTCGGTGGCGCCGCTGGCCTTGAGGTGGTTTTCGACCATTGGCGTCCAGATGTAGCCGGGATGCACCGAGTTCACCCGGATGCGGTCGGCGGCGTAACACAGCGCGTCGGTCTTGCTCATCAGCCGCACCGCGCCTTTGGAGGCGTGGTAGGCGGGCACGTCGGGCGCGCCGACCAGGCCGTAGATCGACGACAGGTTGATGATGCTGCCGCCACCGGCGGCCCTGAGGTGCGGGATGGCGTGCTTGCTGCCGAACAGCACGCCCTTGACGTTCACCGCCTGCACCTTGTCCCACTCGGCTTCGGTGATCTCGTGGGTGAGCTTGGTTGATCCGGAAATACCGGCGTTGTTGACCAGCACGTGCACGCCGCCGAATTCCGCGGCCGCTTCATCAATGGCCTTCTTTACCGCGGCCTCGTCGCTGACGTCCACATGCCAGTAGCGGGCGCGGCCGCCGCGCTCGCGGATGGCCGCGGCCACCGCTTCACCTTCGGCGTCGTGCAGGTCGAACAGGGCGACCGCGCCGCCTTCTTCGGCCAGGCGTTCGGCGCAGGCGCGGCCAATGCCCAGCGCGGCGCCGGTGACGATGCAGGTTTTGCCTTTGACGCGATCCATGGTTTTTCTCCGTGGCGGGGAGGGTCCAGTGTGCCCCGTTCCGGCGGCGGTATTTTGACGCAGGTCAGTCCGTGCGCACGGGAATGCCCAGGTCACGGACGCCTGGCCGGAGGCCAAGGCCGTACTGCAGGCTTTCGCCAATGCGTTCGGCGTACGACTGCAGCGCCCGGGCGGGGGCGGGCTCGAACAGTTCGGCGGTGGTTTCGCGCCACAGCTGCAGCCAGCGGGTGAAATGGGCCGCGGTGATGCCCGGCTGGGCGCGGTGGGCGGCCATCGGGTTGCCGCGGAAGCTGCGGGTCCCCAGCGCCACCGACGACCAGAACGAGGTCAGCAGCTGCTTGTGGGCAGGCCAGTCGTGCACGGCGGCGTTGAAAACCGGCCCCAGGGCGGGATCGGCGCGCACCTTCTCGTAAAACCGGTCGACCAGGCCGGCCAGCGAGCCTTCATCCAGCGTTTGCGCGCGATCCATGCCGCCATGGTACCGGCCGCGGACCGGCGGGCCCTGTCGCCTGGCTGACCCAGGTCAGGGAAACCGGCGTTCGCGGGCGGCAGGATGGGCCCCTGCAAGGAGGGCCGCCATGACCGCCATTGAATGGAACGACTTCGACTCGCACGCGCTCAGCGGCGTCGGCGAGGCGCTCGATGCCGCCGGCGTGGACACCTCGGCGCCCGACCATGCCGCGGAACCGGCGCCGGCACCGGGCCTGGTCGAAGTGGACGCAAGGCTCATCGCCCAGGGCCTTGGCCTGGAAGCGGAACAGGTGCCGGCCATGGTCGCCGACCGCCGCATCGCCACCCTGTGCGAGCGCGGCACCGGCGAAGACGCCGGCCTGTTCCGCTTCACCTTCTACTTCGGCAAGCAGCGCTACCGGCTTGTCACCGACGCCAGCGGCCAGCCCGTGGCGAACCTGGCCGGCGGCGGCTGACGGGTCGGCCGCCCCCCGGCGCAGCAAATCAGCCCGGCGAAAGCTGGTCGAGCAGGCGGGCAGCCTTGGCAGCCTGCTGCACCGTCCGGCGCAGGGCGCTGAAGCTGCGCAGCAGCGCGTCCATGGCTTCGATGTCGAGGCGGCCGTCCGCCCCGGCGGCGAGCAGGTTCGCCTTGAGCGCTTCGTAGTGCGATTCAAAACGCGTTGACTGGTGTCCGGCCAGCGGCGCGAACGGCGCGTGCGCGGGGTCGAGCTGCACGAGCAACTCGTCGGCTTCGGCCGCCAGCGCCAGCAACTGATGTTTCAGCGCCGGATCGGCAAGCCCGGCGGCCGCCCGCTGGCCCCCGGCGATGCCTTCGGCCTGTTCGTGGCAGTTGTCGTAGTAGTGCTGGACCCGCAGCAGCGTGGCCAGTGCCTCGGCGCTGCTGCCGGACATCGAGGCGCGGCCCAGCCCGGCGACGAAGGCCTGGATGGCGCGGCCCAGGCGTTCGTAGCCGCCGTCCACGTCGGCCGGTGGCTGGCCGGCAAGCCGGGCGATGCCGGCGTGCGCGGCCGACAGGGCCTTGCGTCCGAGCCGGAATATTTCGCGGCGCAGCGCATCCACCGCGAGCGATGGCACCGAGGCGACGTTCTGGTCGAGGTAGCGCGGTTCGCCCCGGGCTTCGTCGTGGCTGCGGAAGCGCCGCTTGAGCTGCGCGGCCATGCGGTCGGCCAGGGGCCACATCAGGATCACGCCCAGCACGTTGAAGACGGTGTGGAACAGGGCAAGGCTGATGGCGGGCGAATCTTCCAGGTCGAACAGGTTGCCCAGCAGGTCGACGCCCTGCAGCAGCCAGGGCAGCAGGCCGAGCGCCGCGACCGCGGTCAGCAGGTTGAACAGCACGTGGGCACTGGCGGCGCGTTTGGCATTGGGCGTCGCGCCGATGGCCGCCAGGATCGCCGTGACGCTGGTGCCGATGTTGGCGCCGATGACCATCGCAGCCGCTTCGTTCAGCGTGACCACCCCGGAATGGGCCAGGGTCAGGGTCACCGCCAGCGAGGCGCTGGACGACTGCATCAGCACCGTCAGCAGCATGCCGGCGAGCAGGTAGGCCGGCACCGACAGCAGGCCGCCGCCCAGGCCGGACAGGTCGAGCGCACCGCCGTCGAGCGCGAAGGCCTGCTGCAGGAAGCCGATGCCCAGGAACAGCACGCCAAAGCCGGTGAGCGCCGTGCCGATGGCGGCGCGCCGGGTTTCCGCGCCGGTCAGGCGCAGGGCCATGCCGAGCCCGACCAGGGGCAGGGCAGCCACTTCAACCTTGATCTGGAAACCCACCAGCGCGACCAGCCAGCCGGTCATGGTGGTGCCGACATTGGCGCCGAACAGCACCCAGAGTGACTGCGAGAAGGTCAGCAGCCCGGCGTTGACGAAACCGATCGCAGCCACGGTGACGGCGCTGGACGACTGCACGGCGGCGGTGACCATCATTCCCGACGCCAAGCCGCGCAAGCGTGTCTGGGTGGAGGAGGTGAGCACCCTGCCCAGCGCGGGACCGGCCACCTGCTTGAGGCCGTCGGTCATCAGCAGCATGCCGAGCAGGAACAGCCCGATGCCGCCGAACAACACGCCGATGCCGATGCCTTCGATCATGGCCGCGATCATAGCGCCGGGCGTGTATCCTTCGCGGCGCCCCGGATTTCGAGCCCCCATGCCGCGCCAAGCCCACGATCCCAGCAGTCGTTGCCTGTCCGTCGCGCCGATGATGGACTGGACCGACCGGCATTGCCGCGTCTTCCACCGGCTGCTGGCGCCGCACGCGCGCCTGTACACCGAAATGGTGCACGCCCAGGCGGTGATCCACGGCGACCGCGAGCGCCTGCTCGGCTTTGATCCGGTTGAACACCCCGTGGCGCTGCAGCTCGGTGGTTCCGATCCCGGCCACCTGGCGCAAGCCACCCGAATCGGCGCCGACTGGGGTTACGACGAGGTCAACCTCAACGTCGGCTGCCCGTCCGACCGTGTTCAGGCCGGGCGCTTCGGCGCCTGCCTGATGAAGGAACCGGCCCTGGTCGCCGACGCCGTTGCCGCGATGATCGACGCCGCGCCCGCGCACGTGCCGGTCACGGTCAAATGCCGGCTGGGCGTCGATGAGATGGAGGACTACGACGTATTCCGCGCCTTCATCGATGGCGTCGCCGCGGCCGGCTGCACGCACTTCGTGGTGCACGCGCGCAAGGCCTGGCTGCAGGGACTCAGCCCGAAGGAAAACCGCGAGATCCCGCCGCTGCGCTACGACTGGGTGTACCGGCTCAAGCGCGAGCGCGGCGACCTGCGCATCGAGATCAACGGCGGCCTGGCCACGGTCGAGCAGGTGCAGGCGGTGATGCCGGAAGTCGACGGCGTGATGATCGGCCGCGCCGCTTACCACGAGCCCTATCGCCTGCACCTGATGGACCGCGCGCTGTTCGAACCGGCGCTGCCGCCGCGGACGCGGGCGGAACTGCTCGAGGCCATGCAAGCTTACGTCGAGGGCTGCCTGTCGCGCGGCATCGCGTTGAAGCACCAGTCGCGGCACTGGCTGGGCCTGTTCCACGGCCAGCCGGGCGGCAGGATCTTCCGGCAGGTGCTCAGCGAAGGCGCGCCGCGCGCCGGCGCCGACTGGTCGCTGGTCGAACGTGCGCTCGAGGCCACCCGCAGCGGCTAGCATGGGTGTCCCACGCAGCCGCAAGGAGGACAGCGACATGGCATTCAAACTCAGCTCGGCCAGCTTCCAGGACGGCGACACCCTGCCGGACCTGCACGTCAAGGCGATGGGCGACACCTCGCCGCAGCTGCGCTGGACCGGCGCGCCGGAAGGCACGAAAAGTTTCGCGGTCACCTGCTTCGATCCGGACGCGCCCACGGGCTCGGGCTTCTGGCACTGGACCGTGGCCAACCTGCCGGCCGACACGACCGAACTGCCCGCCGGCGCGGGTGCGCCCGAAGGCCACGACCTGCCGGCCGGCGCCGTGCAGGGCCGCACCGACTTCGGCCGCCCTGGGTATGGCGGCGCCGCGCCGCCGCCCGGCCACGGCAGGCACCGCTACATCTTCACCGTGTTCGCGGTGGATACCGAACGCCTGGACGTGGGGCCGGAAGACTCCGGCGCCGTGTTCGGCTTCAACCTGCATTTCCACACCCTGGCCAAGGCCTCGATTACCGCGACCTACGAGAACCGGGGCGAAGGGTGATCACGCGCGACCCGGGGGCTTTCCTGGCATTCGCACGCGGCGTCGCGCCCGACTTCGGGCCGGCCTGTGCGCGCGCCGCGTTTCTCGTCGCGCCCGATGGTTTCGCCCTGGCCGAACAGTCGGCCAGCGACAACGCCTACATGGACCTTTCGGTGGCCGTGGACCCGGTGCGGGCGTCCGCCCAGCACCGGGCGCTGCAGGCGGCGCTGGGCCAGGACCTGCCGGTGGTCTGTTTCCCGGGCGACCCGGCCGCGCCGGACGGACTGTTCCCGAACAACGTGTTCGCCACCGCGCCGGGACGGCTGCTGGTCGGGCGCATGCGCCACCCTGTGCGCCAGCGTGAGGCCGAACGGCCCGACATCCGCGGTTTTTTCACCGGCTTGCTGGCTTGCGAAGAAATCGACCTGCGCCAACACCCGGGCATCTGCGAGCTCACGGGTTCGGTGGTGATCGACCGCGCCCGCGGCCTGGCCTATGCCGGCCTGGGCGAACGCTGCGATGAAGCCGGCGCGCGGGCGCTGCACGCGGCACTGGGGCTGCGCGGCACCCTGCTGTTCGACCTGGCGGCGGGGGAGTACCACGCCAACGTGGTGATGAGCGTGCTGGCCGGGCGCGCCCTGGTCATCGCACCCTCGGGTTTCGCCGACCCGGCGGCGGCCCAGGCCCTGGCGGCGCTGTACGACCCGCACGTGCTCTTGCTGTCGCCGGCGCAGAAGGCCGCCTTCGCCGGCAACTGCATCGCCCTGCGCGACGGCCGGGTCCGGATGAGCCAGGCTGGCGCTCAGGCCCTGAGCATCGACCAGGTGGCCGCGCTGGCCCGGGCCGGCTTCGAACTGGCCCCGGTGCCCCTGGACGAGATCGAGAAGGCGGGCGGCTCGCTGCGCTGCTGCGTGGCCGAAATTTACTGACAGGCCTGGATTGTTCAGGTACAAGTTATTGACGTAATTAGGGTTCATACCGGATTCACCGCCCGGCGAACAGACTCTGCCCCGTCTTCCGGCTAGCCGGTCACCCCACTCGGAGCTATCCTCCCGCCGATGCTGAACGCCCTGCGCCCCCTGCTGCTGATCGCCACCTTTGCGGTGGCGCTGCCCGCCCTGGCCGAAGAAGCCCGTGCGCAGCGCAGCGAAGTGGGCGAGCGCATCCGCGAGGTCGAACGCGACGGTGGCCGGGTGCTGCGCGCCGAACGCATGCAGCGCGGCGGCGAAGACGTCTACCGGATCAAGGTACTGACCCCCGAAGGCCGCGTACGGGTGCTGCACGACCGCCGCGCGGACCCGGTGGTCCAGGACCGTACGCCCCCGCGCACCGACCGCCGCAGCCTGATGCTGCGCGACCGTGCCAACCGGTCCGCCCCGCGCGCGCCGGCCCCCGAAGTTGATGCCCGCGAGCCCGAACCCCGGTCTGCGCGCCGTCGCGACGATTGAACGGAAGGAGACGCCATGCGCGTACTGCTGGTCGAGGATGAAGCCCCGCTGCGTGAAACCCTTGCCGCGCGACTCAAGCGCGAAGGTTTCGCCGTGGATACTGCCGGTGACGGCGAGGAAGGCCTGTACCACGGCAAGGAAGTGCCCTTCGACATCGCCGTGATCGACCTGGGCCTGCCCAAGATGTCGGGCATGGACCTGGTGAAGGCGCTGCGCGAGGCCGGCCAGAAGTTCCCGATCCTCATCCTGACGGCGCGTTCGAGCTGGCAGGACAAGGTCGAGGGCCTCAAGTCCGGTGCCGACGACTACCTGGTCAAGCCCTTCCACGTCGAAGAGCTGCTGGCGCGCATGAACGCGCTGCTGCGGCGCGCCGCCGGCTGGTCCAAGCCCTCGCTCGACTGCGGGCCGGTGCGGCTGGACCTTTCGGCGCAGACCGTCAGCGTCAATGGCTCGGGCGTCGACCTGACCAGCTACGAATACAAGGTGCTCGAATACCTGATGCTGCACGCGGGTGAACTGGTGTCCAAGGCCGACCTCACCGAGCACATCTACCAGCAGGACTTCGACCGCGATTCGAACGTGCTGGAAGTCTTCATCGGCCGCCTGCGCAAGAAGCTCGACCCGGACGGTGAGATCAAGCCGATCGAAACCGTGCGCGGCCGCGGCTATCGTTTCGCCATTCCGCGCGACGAGTAGTCCGGCGTGCGCACCTGGCGCACGCTGTCGCTGCAGGCCCGGCAGATGCTGGCGGCCAGCCTTGCGCTGGTCGCTTTCCTTGGCCTGACCGGCCTGGCGCTCGACCGCGCCTTCGCCGCCACCGCCCAGTACGGCCTGCGCGAACGCCTGGCCAACCTCGCCAACGCCTATATCCAGGAAGGCGAGGTCGACCGCATCGGCGGCTTCATTTCCCCCGAAATCCCGCCCGACATGCGCCTGCTGTCGCCCGGCAGCGGCCTGTACGCCAACATCCGCGGCGAAGGCGTCACCTGGGACTCCGCGTCCACCCTGGGCCGGTCCATGCCACCGGTGGAACTGCTGGAAATGAACGAGCGGCGCTTCGAAGGGCCACTGACGATCGTCGATGTCGATGGCATGGAAAATTCGGTCTACGCCTATTCCTTCGGCATCATCTGGGAGTCGGCGTCGGGCGACATTCCGCTGACCCTGAGCGTGTTCGAAGACGCGCAGCAGATCGAAGACCAGGTCCGCATCTACCGGCGGGCGCTGTGGTCGAACCTGCTGCTGGCCGCGCTGGTGCTGATGATGGTGCAGCTGCTGGTGCTGCGCTGGAGCCTGCTGCCGCTGCGCAGCGTCGAACGCGAACTGGCGCGCGTGCGCCAGGGTGAATCGCAGCGGCTGTCGGAAAGCCATCCGCGCGAACTCGAGTCGATCACCCGTTCCATCAACTCGCTGATCGAAAGCGAGCGCACCCATCTCGACCGTAGCCGCAATACGCTTTCGGACCTGGCGCACAGCCTCAAGACGCCGCTGGCGGTGCTGCGCTCGCGGCTCGACGCCGATCCCGGCCACGAACAGCTGCGCGCGGAAGTGGCGGCCCAGGTGCAGCGCATGAACGAGATCGTGTCCTACCAGCTCACCCGCGCCGCGCGCACCGGTCACGCGCTGTATTCGGCGCCGATCGAGATCGAGCCGCGCGCCGAGGAAATCGTCGCCGGGCTCGAGAAGGTGTACGCCGGCCGCGGCGTGTTCTGCGAGTTCGAGATCGACCCGGCCGCGCGTTTCCACGGCGAACTGGGCGACCTGCAGGAACTGCTGGGCAACCTGCTCGAGAACGCCTTCAAGTGGGCGGAAAAGCGCGTGCTGCTGACCGTCTCGGTGGAGGCGGCGCCGCCCGACCGCCGGCCGGGCGTGAACTTCACCGTCGACGACGACGGCCCCGGTATCCCTGACGAAAAGGTCGAACGCCTGCTGCAGCGCGGCGTGCGCGGCGACGAGCGCGTGCACGGCCACGGCATCGGCCTGGCGATCGTGCAGGACATCGTCACCGCCTACCACGGCGAACTTCGCGTCACCCGATCGCCCGAACTCGGTGGCGCCCGCTTCGCGGTGCGCATCCCGCCGGCGTTCTAGAAACTACTGGTGGGGATCGGCGACTCGCCGTAAAAGCGCAGCAGGTGCCTTGCCACCGCCGGCATTTCCTGCGCCAGCAGCCCAGGCGCCGAGAAGTGGTACTCGCTGGCCACGGCGAAAAATTCTTCGGGTGCCTCGGCGGCGTAAGGGTCGATCGGCGTTTCCTCGCCATCGTCGACGCGCCGGCAGAAGTCTTCATACGCAGCCTGGAAATCGCGCGCCCATTCGCGCTGCCAGTCGGCGGGCAGCGGCGGGGTGCCGTCCATGGCGCCGTCGAGGATGTCGATCTTGTGCGCCATCTCGTGCACCACCAGCTGGTAGCCGTCCTCGGGTTCGGCCAGTTCGGCCTGGATGTCGTCCCAGCTCAGCACCAGCGGCCCCTGGTCCCAGGCTTCGCCGGACAGTTCGTCCACCCATTCGTCGACCACGCCGGTGTCTTCGTCGTGGTGCCGGCGCTGGACGCGGAAGGCGCCGGGATACACCAGCACCTGGCGCCAGCCGTGCAGGCCTTCGGCGCCGAACTCCAGCAGCGGCAGGCAGGCCAGCCCGGCCAGCTGCAGGCGCTGGCCGTCGTCCAGTTCCAGGCCCTGCAGGGGCGTGATGGTTTTTTCGCCGAGGAAACGCGCCACCAGGGCATGCAGCCGGTCGAGACGTTCGGGAGCCAGTCGGGCGAGAAAGGGCAGGCCGTGGGCCAGCGTTTCACGCTGCGCGTCCGAAAGGTTCGGCGGCGCGGTGGCATTGCGGAGTCGGCGGAACAGGGACTTCATGCCCGCAGACTGCGGGCGCGGCGGGCGCCGGGCAAGGGGCCGGGGCTCAGGGCGCTGGCGTCAGCGGATCATGCCGGGCAGCAGGGAGTTCCAGCGCGGCGCCGGGCGGCCCGAGGCGCCGCTGCTGCGCGGGCGCACGGGCGAGGTGGCGCCGGGCGTGGTCGCGGGTTCGGCGGCCGTGGCTTCGGCCGGCTTTTCGGCCGGGCCCGTGGCCTTCGCGCAGGAGCCGGCTTCGGTCGTGGCAGGCGCGGGTTCGACGGCCTGGACCACGGCGGCGGCGAAAACGAGGCTGAGACTGAGCACGATCCGGAACATGGGCGACACCTGCAGGACGGGACACCCCAATGGATGCGTGGGGGTGCCGAAAGGTTGCAGCCGATTCTACCTATGACGCGGCCCGCCGCCATCATCACTTTTGCCGCATTGCAGCATGGACAAGTCCGCCGCTTCGGGCAGACTCCGGCGGCACATGAACGCCGCGACCCTGTCCTTCCCACAGCCCCTGATCCGTGGCCCGGCCCTGCGCCGCGCGCTGATCGCCGGCGCCCGGCGCGTCATCGCCCAGCGCGAGATGCTCAACAAGATCAACGTGTTCCCGGTGCCCGACGGCGACACCGGCAGCAATCTGGCCTTCACCCTGGGCGGCGTGCTGACCGGCGCGTTGAGCCGGCGCGGGCAGGGCGCCGGCGACCTGCTGCGCCGGGTCGGCGAAGACGCAGTGGACGGCGCCCGGGGTAATTCCGGTGCGATCCTGGCCCAGTTCCTCACCGGCGTGGCCGAGGCGGCGGGCAATGCCCGCGCCCTGGAGGCGACTGTCCTGGCCAAAGCCGTGCGCGCCGGCGCGACCTCGGCCCGGCAGGCGCTTTCCGACCCGAAGGAAGGCACGATCCTGAGCGTCATCAGCGCCTTTGCCGATGGCCTGGAACCGGCGGCCGACGGCGACCTTGGCGCCTGGTTCCGGCGCGCGCTCGAACGCAGCCGGCAGGCCCTGGCCGCCACGCCCACCCAGCTGGCCGTGCTGGCCCGGGCCGGGGTGGTGGACGCCGGCGCCCAGGGTTTTGTCGACCTGCTCGAAGGCATCCACGAATTCATCGCCTCCGGCGCGGTCGATGCCACCGGCGTCGCCGAAGACCTGCCCGGCGACCTCGAGGCCGCGCAAGCCCACGGCGAACTCGCCGACGCCGACCCCGAACACCGCTGGTGCAGCGAATGCCTGGTGGTGGGCGAGGGGCTGGACCGCGCCGGCCTGCGCGCGGCGGTGGGCGAACTGGGCGCTTCGTGCGTGGTGATCGCCGGCAGCAGCTCGCGGCTGCGCCTGCATGCGCACGTGGCCGCGCCCAGCCAGCTGTTCGAAGCCGCGGCGCGTTTTGGCCGGGTCGAAAGCACCAAGGCCGACGACATGCACGCCCAGGCGCGCACCGTCGCCGGCGCCGACGTCGTGGCGGTGATCACCGACAGCGCCGCCGACCTGCCGGACGAAGAAATGAGCCGGCTCAACGTGCACATGGTGCCGGCCCGGGTGAACTTCGGCGACCAGGACTTCCTGGACAAGGTGGGTCTTTCCACGGCGGAGTTCTATCGCAAGATGCGCAGCGAGACGGTGCTGCCGCGCACCAGCCAGCCGCCGCCGGGCGACTTCCGCCGGCAGTTCGAGTTCCTGCTCTCGCACCATCGCGAACTGGTTTACGTGGGGCTGTCGCGCGCGATTTCCGGCACCCTGCAGTCGGCGGAAACGGCGGCGCAGCGCGGCCACCCGGACCGCACCCATGTCTTCGACACCGGCAACGCCTCCGCCGGCGAAGGCCTGCTGGTGATGCGCGCGGCCCAAATGGCCGTCGACGGCGCCAGCCCGCAGCAGATCCTGGCCGAACTGGCGCGACTCAAGCCGCTAACGCTCACCTGGGCGCTGGCGCGCGATATCAGCCACGCCGTGCGCGGTGGCCGCATTCCCGCCTGGGCCAAGGCGCCGGTGCAATGGCTGGGCCTCACGCCGATCGCCAAGGTCAAGCCAAGCGGCCGCCTGGGCGTGGTCGGTGGCCTGTTCGGCAAGGATCGCGTGCCGGAACGTTATGCGGCCTATGTCGCCCGGCGGGCACCCGCCGGAAGGCTGCGCCTGATGGTCGGCCACTGCGATGCCGCCGAAGATGGCCAGCGGGTGCTCGACGTGCTGCGCGAACGCCTTTCGCCGGAACAGTCCTGGCTGGTGGAAACCGGATCCGCCGTCGGCGCCCACGCCGGCCCGGGGGCGCTGGTCGTATCCGTGCAGCCGGTTTCCTAGATCGCGCCTGACGGCCGCGCCAGGCCTGGCCCATAATGCCGGCATGCTTTTCCTGATCCTTATCCTCGCCGCCTACCTGCTTGGTTCGCTGTCCGGCAGCCTGCTGCTGGGCAAACTGCGCGGCGTCGACATCCGCCAGCACGGCAGCGGCAACGCCGGCGGCACCAATGCCCTGCGCACCCAGGGCTGGAAGTTCGCCCTGGGCACCGTGCTCGTGGACGTCGGCAAGGGCGCGCTCGCGGCCTGGCTGGCGCTGCGTTTCGGCGGTGGCATCGCCTGGCTGCCCTATGCCGCGGCCGGCGCGGCGGTGCTGGGGCATGTGTATCCGGTGTTCCACGGTTTCCGCGGCGGCAAGGGCGCGGGCACCCTGGTCGGCGTGCTGCTGGTGCTGTGGCCGCTTGCGGTGGTGGTGATGATCAGCGCCTGGCTGCTGGTGCTGGTGGCCAGCGGTTACGTGGGTCTTTCCACGATCCTGGCCGGCGCGATGCTGGTGCCGCTGGCCCTGGCGACCGGCGCCGGGCCCGAGCGCCTGGTGTTCGCGCTGGCCGTCGCGCTGTTCCTGGTGTTCACCCATCGCAGCAACCTCGCGCGTATGCGCGCCGGCGTCGAACCGCGGTTCGAGCGCGCGCGCCTGCTGCGCCGGGGCCGGGCATGAGCGACCGGGCGCTGCTGGCGCGCCTGGCGCGGGGGCCGGCCTCCGGGGCCACGCTCGCGGCCGAACTGGGCATCACCCGCAGCGCGGTCTGGAAGCGCATCGAGGCGCTGCGTGCCGCCGGCGTGGACGTATTGGCCCTTCCCGGGCGCGGTTACGCACTGGCGAATTCGCCCGACCTGCTCGACGCCGCGGCCATCCAGGCCGGCCTGGCGCCGGCCACCCGCGACCTGCTGGCCGGGCTGGTCCTGCATTTCGAAATCGACTCGACCAATGCCGAAGCGCTGCGCCACCCGGCGCCGCCATCCGGCGTGCAGGCCTGGCTGGCCGAACGCCAGACCGCCGGCCGCGGCCGCCGCGGCCGGCCCTGGACGTCGCCGCTGGCCGCGCATGTTTACCTCAGCCTGTCGCGGCGCTTCGACGCCGGCATCGGCGCGCTGCAGGGCCTGAGCCTGGCCGTGGGCGCCGCCACCGCCCAGGTGCTGCAGACGATGGGTTTCCACCAGGTCGGCCTGAAGTGGCCCAACGACCTGCTGGCCGACGGCCGCAAGCTCGGCGGCATCCTGGTGGAACTTCGCGGCGACGCCGCCGGGCCGCTGCAGGTGGTCGTGGGGCTTGGCCTGAACGTGGCGATGCCGGCACCGGCCGGCGCCGGCATCGACCAGCCCTGGTGCGACCTGGCTTCGCTGTCGCCGACGCCACCAGGCCGCGGCGAACTTTGCATCGCCCTGCTCGACGCCCTGGTGCCGCTGCTGGCACGGTATGAAGCCGAAGGCCTGGCGCCGTGGCAGGCGACCTGGGCGCGCCTGGACCTGCTGGCCGGGCGCGCGGTGCGGCTGGACGAAGGTGGCACGCCGGTCGACGGCATCGCGCTGGGCATCGACGCCGAAGGCGCGCTGCGCCTGCGCACCGCCGAGGGCGAACGCCGCTGCCACGCCGGCGAAACCAGCCTGCGCGCCGCATGAACTGGCTACTCGACCTCGGCAATTCGCGCCTGAAGGTGGCCGCCTGGCCGCGCCCCGGCGAACTGGGAGAAGTGCAGGCCTGGTCCCACGGCGCCACCGATTTCCTGGCCACGCTGCAGCCCTGGCTTGAACAGCTGCGCCCCGGCGATACCTGCTGGCTGGCTTCGGTCGCCAGTTCCGAAACCACGGCGGTTGTCGCCGAACAGCTGGCACGCCACGGCTGCCCGGCCCAGCGCGTGCGAACCTTGCCTGAAGCGGCCGGCGTGCGCATCGCCTACGCCGAACCTTCCCGCCTGGGCGTCGACCGCTTCCTGGCCCTGCTCGCCGCGCATGCGCGCGGCCCGGGCCCCTGGCTGCTGGTGTCGGCGGGCAGTGCGCTCACCGTGGACCTGCTCGATGCCAGCGGCCAGCACATTGGCGGCGTCATCGCGCCCAGCCCCGAACACATGCGCGCGGCCCTGGCCGCGCGATTCCCGGCCCTGGCCTACGCCGGCGGCGAAGCGCACGCCTTCGCCAAGGACACCGCCGACGCCCTGGCCGGCGGCAGCCTGGGTGCCGTCGCGGGCCTGGTCGAGCGCAGCCAGCGCGAGGCCACGCGCCTGCTGGGCCAGGCCCCGACGGTGCTGCTGGGCGGCGGCGGCGGCGAGCGGCTGGCCGCGGCCCTGGAAATAGAGGTCGAGCCCGCGCCCGCGCTGGTGCTTGAAGGACTGGCGGTTTACGCCGCGTACGTGGGAGTGGGCGATAAATGATCACCCGGAGCATCGTGGTGCTGCTGGTCTGCATGAACCTGGCCGTGGGCCTGTGGTGGTTCGTGCACGAAGCACCCGTGGACGCGCCGCCGCCGCCGCTCGAAACCGGCGTGGGTGGCCTGGTGCTGCTGGGCGAGGCCGAGCTTCCCGACATGCCCGACGCCGCCGAACTGGCCGGCGTGCCGCTGCCGATGCCCGAGCGCCCGACCTGCATGAGCCTGGGCCCCTTCGGCACGCCGGCGGAGCTGCGCGCGGCGATGAATGCCCTGTCGCCGCTGGCCGCGCGCATCCAGTACCGGGAAGTGCCGGCCACCGAAGTGCGCGGCTACCGGGTTTTCCTTTCCGCCGCGGCCAGCCGCGAGGACGCGCTGGCGGCCGCACGCCAGCTGGCCGCCCGCGGCGTGCGCGACTATTACGTGGTCACCGCCGGCGACCAGGAGAACACCGTGTCCCTGGGCCTGTTCAACGAACTGGCCAATGCCGAGAAACGCCGCGAGGAAATCGCCGCCCAGGGTTTCAATGCGCGGCTTGAACCGCGCACCGAACAGGCCACGCAGTGGTGGATCGACCTGGTGTCCGAACCGGGCCTGGACTGGTCGGCGGCCCTGGGCCAGCCCCGCGGGGTCGAGGCCCGCGCCGCGCAGTGCGACTAGTGGCGCGCGCAACCCGCTAGAATCCCCGGCAAGCCGGCTTAGCTCAGCAGGCAGAGCAACCGCCTTGTAAGCGGTAGGTCCCCGGTTCGATTCCGGGAGCCGGCACCAGGGAGGCCCGCATCACGCATGGGGAGTGATCGCATCGGGAACCAGGCCAGGCCATCCGCAGTTTCCGGCGGCGAACGCGCCGTGCTCGCGCTGGCGTTCCTGCCGCTGCTGGTCGGTCTGGTCGAATGGCTCGTGTGGGACGCGGCGCTGCCGGCCGGCTGGCCGGGGGCCTTGTCCCTGTTGGCGCCGCTGCTGGCCGGCGCCGGCGTGCACTTTCGCGCCGACCGCCGCAGCTGGATGCTGCTGGCCTGGGCCCTGGGCTTCGCCAGCCTGGCGGTGCTGTGGCTGGCCTGGCCGCTTGCTGCCGGGCCGGGCCTGGGCAATCCGGCACCGTGGCTGGCGGCAATGGCGGCGGCCATCGGTATCGGAGCCAAGGTCGGTGGCAGCGCCACGGCGGTGGGACTGGTGGCGCGCTCGCTGGGTGGTTTCCTGGTGGCCCTGGCCACGCTGTCAGTGTTTTCGGTCTTCGACGACAGCCCTTCGGGCCCGGTTGCGCTTGGCCTGGGGTCGGTGCTCGCTTACGGGGCCCTGGGCGCCTGGCTGATGGCGCGTGATCTCGAGCCCGGCCCGTTCCGCACGCTGCGCATCTGCACCGCCCTGCTGGCCGGCCTGGCCCTGCTGGTGATGACCGGCTGGTGGCTGCACGTGCCCTACATCGTGCAGGGTGGCACCGACTACGTGCCGATGCAGTTCAACACCGCGCTCAGCGCGCTGCTCATCGCCGCCGCCCTGCGCCTGCTCGCGGCTGGCCGGCGCAACCTGGCGCTGCTGCCGCTGGCGCCGGTGGTCGTCTTCTGCGTCGCCAGCCTGCTCGAGGAATACACCGGCCTGATGCTGGGCACCGGCGAGTGGCTGGTGCAGCACGGTATCGTTGCCGAGGGCGTCATGCCGGGACGCATGGCGCCCAACACCGCAACCGCCTACCTCATGGCCTGCCTCGGCATCGCGCTGGCGCCGGCGGGCGGCAAGGCCAACCCCTCGCGCTGGACGGCGACCTGGGCCTGCGGTTTCGTCACCACGATGATTGCGCTGATCGTGCTGGCCGGTTACCTGATGCAGGTGCCGGTGCTGCGTGGCTGGGGCGCGTTCACGCCGATGGCGCTGATGACCGCGGTGGCGATGCTGCTTATCGGCGTTGGCCTGGGCGCGGGTGGCTCCGAATACCGACGGGTCCTGACGCAGCGGGCCGGCTGGCTGCCGCTGGTGGTGGCGGTGGCGGCGATCGGCGTGTCGATGATGGTCTGGTATGCGATCGACCGGGACCAGGCCGCGCGGCGCGACGCCCTGCTGCAGCGCCAGTCGGACCTGGTCGAGCAGGTGATACAGAGCGGCATCCTCGACCGCCGCAACGCGCTGCGGCGCATGGCGCTGCGCATGGCCGACGCCGGCGATCAGTCCGTGCGCGGGGAATTGTTCGAGCTCGACGCCGGGATCTACCTGCAGGACTTCCCGGCCTTCGTCACCCTGATCTGGACCGACGCCGGCGCCACGGCGCTGCGCCAACTGACGCGGCCGGGCCAGGGCGTGGATGTGGTCGGCAAGGCGCTGGACTTCAATCCGATGCGCAAGCAGCTGTTCGAGCAAGTGCGGCGCGACGGCGGGGTAGGTGAGTCGCCGCCGATGGGCCTGCTCGACGGCAGCGTCGGCGAACTGCTGGTGGCGCCGCTGCGACGCAACGGCGAAACCGAAGGTTTCCTGGTTGCCGTGGTGAAGTACGAGGAACTGTTTGGCCGTGTCCTGGCCAACACCGCGCCCGATAATGCGCTGCAGCTTCGCCACGGCAGCCAGGTACTTTATTCGCGCGGCGTTGCGCCGGCCGGCGTCGAACCCCTTGTCAGGACGATGCAGGGTGCCGGGGCGCCGTTCGAGCTGAGCGTCTGGCCCGATTCGACGGCAACGGCGCCGCTGGCGAACGTGCTGCTGTTCACCGGCCTGATCACCGGCGGCCTGGTTGCGCTGGCGCTGCGCCTGGCGGGCCTGGCCCGCGAACGCGCCGAGGTGGCCGAACGCCGGGGACGCGAGCTGGCCGAGCAGATGGACGAAGCCGAGCGCGCCCGGATCGCGCTCGACGAGGCCGAGCAGGAACTGTCCTCGGTCTTCGAAAGCATCAGCGATGCCTTCTACACGCTCGACCGCGACTGGCGCTTCGTATTCGTCAATCCGCGCGCCGAACAGCTGATGCAGCGGACGCGCGGGGAACTGGTTGGCACGAGCGTCTG
>NZ_CAXBJS010000051.1:0-16906 GCF_963976025.1 uncultured Arenimonas sp. | reverse complement strand
CCGCCCGAATCAGAAAGCCGAGGGTCCAGGGGGAGAATCAGTCCTCGGCGGTCTGGAACTGGGTCAGGAAACGACCCGCTGCCACCGCATAAGCCGCACGGGTGACCGACTGCGCCGGGTCGAAATACGCCACCACCTTCGGCTGCAGGTCGAACGGACCCTGCTCGATGCCGAAGCGGGCATTGAGCACGCCGGTGTCGAGCGCCAGCTGGGCGTAACCGCGCAGGTCGGCCGGCACCTGGCTGGCGTCCTTCACCGGCACGCGCTGGCCGTTGAAGAAGGCGGTCAGTTCGCCGTCGAAGGAGCGGGCGTCGTCCTGCAGGCCCTGGGCCTGCACCAGCGCATAGGCCAGGTCGGCGCGGGTGACGGCAGCGCTGGGCTTGAAGGCGCCGTTGACCAGACGCATCACGCCGTCCTGGTTCCAGCCCAGGTCACGCAGCGACGCACCCTTGGCGATGGCGGCCTCGGCGTAGGCATAAGCCGGCGAAGACACCGACAGGTCGCCGAAACTGCGGCTGCCATCGAGCGGCAGCGACTGGCGGATGCTTGCACCCATGCCCAGGTATTGCGCCAGTTCACTGCGGCGCAGCGCCTGGTCGGGGCGGAACTTGCGGTCCGAATAACCATCGACCAGCCGGTTGGCCACGGCGAACTCGATCGCCTGGCGGGCCGGGTGGTTGCCGACGTCGTCCATGCCGGTGAAGCCGGCGCTCTTGAGGAAACTGATCTCGCCCGCCACAGTGCCCGGCGCGGCGTAGCCGTTGGTGGCGCCGGCGGGATCAAGCGCCACGCCCGACACCGAACCGATGCCGCGCACGGTCACCGTCCACACGCCCGGCTTGCCCGGCGCACCGGTCACCGCCGTGTCGCCCAGCACCGGCAGGGTGATCGACGATCCGTAGCGCACGCCGTCCGGATCGGTCAGCACAACGGCGATGGTGTTGGCGTCCACCTGCGCGCGGGCCGCGACCCAGGCGACGTCGGCGCCGACTTCGAAGGACTGGCTTTCGACTTCGCCCACCGGCGAGAAGAAGATCTCGAACGGCACCGGGTCGCCGCCCGGGGCCAGCAGCGCGTTGGCGTTGAACTCGCGCAGCAGGTTCACGGTGCGGCCGTAGTCGTCGCGCAGGCCCTGCGACATCGCCACCGCGGCATAGGCATTGAGGTGGCCGGCACCGGCTTCCCAGGGCAGGCGACCGGTCATGTTGGTCGCGGTTTCTTCCAGGATCGCCTTGACCTGGGCCGGGGTCAGGTCCGGGTTGGCCTCCAGCATCAGCGCGATCACGCCCGACACGTGCGGCGTGGCCATCGAGGTGCCGCTCATGTGCGTGTAGAACGGCAGGTGCTCGGGCGCCAGGTTGGCCGCGTCCTGCTCGGCCGCCAGCGGCGGCAGCGCACCGGTCACCGCGCGGGTGGAAACGATGTCGACGCCGGTGGCAACGACCGTCGGCTCGTTGAAGTAGGTCCACTCCTTGCCGTCGGGCATGGTGAACGTGCCGGACTCACCGCGCTTGCCGCGCGAGGAGAAGGACGTCAGCACGCCGTCCTTCTCGCCGGCGCCGACCGACACCACCCACGGCGCCTGCGCGTAGGGGTTGTGGGTGTCTTCGCCCGGGCCGTCGTTGCCGGCCGCGAATACGCTGACGATGCCACGCTTGTAGAGCTCGTAGGTCGAAACGTTCACCGGATTGAGCGGATCGAACTTGCCCGAACTACCCCAGGAGTTGCTGGTGACGCGAATCGGCGCGTCGAAGCTGAACTGGTGGGTGGCGGCGTAGTCGAGGCCGCCGACGGCGTCCAGGATCAGCAGCACGCCGCCCGAGCCGTAGCCCACCATGTCGGCGCCCGGGGCGACGCCGCGGTAAAGGCCGTTGGAACGCTCGCCGGTGCCGCCGATGGTGCCGGCGCAGTGGGTGCCGTGGCCGGAACCGAGGTCGGAATTGGGCTGGCCCTCGAGGTAGGTCATGGGCACGATGCCCGGTGCGGCGATGTCGGCCAGTTCGGCCAGGATGTTCTGCGGCGCCAGCACGTTCTCGACCACGTTTTCGCCCAGCTTGAGATCTTCATGGGTGGCGTCGATGCCGGAATCGTTCACCATCACGGTGACGCCGCGGCCGCTGTAGGGAATGGCCTTGCCGAAGTCACCCGGGTTCTGCACCACCTGGGCGGCACCGGAAACTTCGCGCTGCTCCTTGTTGAAGAAGCGCAGCGGGGCGTTGTGGTAGATCGACACCACGTCGTCGCGCTGGCGCAACGCGGCGATCTCGGCCGGCGTGGCCAGGGCGCCGGCGATCGGCAGCGTGTGCATGGTCACGCCTTTCTCGATGCCAAGGGCCTTCAGGGCCTGGACCTGGGCGGCGGTGACCGGGCCGGACTGTTCATAGGTCACCACGACCTGCAGTTCGTCGGTGGGCAGCGCGCTGGCCAGCTTCTGGACCAGCTGGGGGTCGAGGTGGGCATCGGCCAGGGCCACACCGCTGGCCAGCAGGCCGGCGGCAAGGGCGGAAACGCGGATATTGCGGATATTGCGGGACGGGCGGGAAGTCATGGCGGTTCTCCGGGAAGGGGTGCGTCCAAGCCGGACGCGGCAAGGTAGGCACAGCCTCCCCCTCGCCCAGCCAGCCGGAAATCCGGGAGACCCCCCACCCGGCCTGGGGGAAATCACCTAGAGACATGCTGGCCTTTTGGTTCTAGGCTGGGTTTCACAAGGATTCATGGAGCCGGGGCCACGATTGCCACCGGACCACCCAGGACGGCATGCGGCGCAGCGGACGCGCCACATTGAAACGCTTCCCACAGGGGGACATCCGAATGACCAGGCTGATCCAGAATCTCGCCATCGCCCTGCTTCTGGCCGCTCCCGCGGCCCAGGCGCAGCTGCTGCCGCTGGACGTGTCCATCTCCGGCGACACCGCCGACGTCCGCATCGGCCCGACGGCTTCGCCGCTGGCCGACCTGCAGCTGGATTTCGACGATTCCACCGGGCTTTCGGCCGCTTCGCTGGGCCTGGACGCCCAACTGGTGACGGTCAGCGCGCCGACCCTGCTGGCGCGCCTGCCCAGCGGCCTGGTGTCCGTGCCGACCGAATTGCCGCTGATGATCACGGTCGAGCCGCCGACGCTGGGCGGCCTGGCGTTCGAACGCCGCGTGCATGTGGAAGTACACACCCACGCCCTGCCCTACACCGCCGGCTCGCGCCTGCGCCTGTTCAAGGCGCCGCTGGGCGGGGCTTTCCGCGACATTACCAATGCGGTTGAACCCGGCAGCGTGCGCACACGCGGCACCACCGGCGGCTTCTCGCAGTTCATCGTGGCGCTCGACCTGCGCCCGACCGACGCGGTCGTCGCCCAGAAGATCCAGTTCCTGCGCGACCAGGCCGGCCTGCTGGCCGCCAGCGAAGAAGCGCCGCTGGCGTCGATGATCGACGGCATCGAGGATGCCGTGGCCGTGGAGGATTTCGCTGCCGCCAACGCCTTGGTGGACGCCATGCGCTCGCGGGTTTCGGCGCGCGCCGGCACCCATATCCCGGATCAATGGCGCGCCACGCGCGATGTCGCGAACATCGCCGGCGAGCTGCTTTCCGGTCTCGACACACTGGCCTTCAGCATCGGCTACCTGCGCGACTACGGCCCCTGAGCGGCAGCGCGGGCGCGGTCCGCGGCCGCTGGCATTGCGGGGCCCCACTGGCTGGGGCCAAGATGGGCCATGTCTGCGCGCCTCACAGCCTATCTGCCCGAGGGAGCCGCGGTGAAAACCCTGCTGGCAGGGGGCCGCGGCCTGCAGGTGGGCCGCGCCCCGCCCAGCGAACTGATCATTGACCACCCTTCGGTTTCCCGCAGCCATGCCCGCTTCGAACCCGAAGGCGAGGGCTGGCGCCTGGTTGATCTGGACAGCAAGAACGGCAGCTTCATAGACGGCCTGCCCGCTGCAGGCCGGCTGCTGCCGAAGAACGCGTGGCTGCGCTTCGGCGACATCACCTGCGAACTTGCCCACGTCGACGAACAGGCGCTGGCACGTGCCGGCGAACGCCGGGCCGCGCGGCAAACCGCATCGGTACTGCACCAGCGCGCGATCGAACAATCCCAGAACCCGGGCGACCTGCTCAAGGCCACGCTGGCCGCAGTGATCGACCTGGCCGACTGCGAACGCGGCTTCCTGCTGATCAACCAGCCCGAAGGCCCGGTCGTGCGCGCCTGGCAGGGCCTGGACGATCGCGCGCTGTCCGCGCCCGCCTTCGACGGCAGCCGCGGCGCCGTCGACAGGGCACTGCGCGAACGCCGGCCGGTGGTGGTCAACGATGCCGGCCTGGACGCGGGCTTCGCCGGTCGCGCTTCGGTGGTGGCGGGTGGTCTGCGCAGCCTGGTCTGCCTGCCGCTGATTACCGGCGACCAGATCCTGGGCCTGGCCTATGCCGACAGCCGCGTACCCGGCCACGCCATCACAACGCTGGAACTGGACTTGCTGGCGGCCTTCTCCGAACGCGCCGCGCTGTGGCTGGCGGCCCGCCGCAGCGAACTGGCCCTGGCCGAAGTCGCGCGCCAGGTCCGCTGGCCGGGCGCCACCGGCGCCGTGGCGTGAGCCGGCCATGACAGGCACCGACCGCAGCCGTTTCTCGGAAACCATGACCGGCCAGCACGCCGGCGCCGAACTGCTGCCGGGCACGGTGCTGGCCGGCCGTTTTGAAATCGTCCGCATGCTGGGCATCGGCGGCATGGGCGTGGTCTACCTGGCCCGCGACCGCGACCTGGACGTGCCGGTGGCGATCAAGCTGCTGCGCCCGGAGCTTGCCTCGCGACCCGAGGCCTTCGAACGGTTCCGCCAGGAACTTCTGCTCGCCCGCCAGGTGTCCAGCCCGCACGTGGTGCGCATCCATGACATCGCCCGGCACGAGGACCGCTGGTTCATCAGCATGGACCTGGTGGACGGCGAGTCGCTCGACCGCCGCCTCGACCGCGAAGGCCGGCTGCCGCTGGAACCGGCGCTGGCGATCGCCCGGCAGCTGGCCGCCGGCCTTGCGGCCGCCCACGCCAGCGGGATCGTGCACCGCGACCTCAAGCCGGCCAACGTGCTGGTGGATGCTTCCGGCAACGCGCTCATCAGCGACTTCGGCGTGGCGCGCTCGCTGGGCACCAGCGGCCTGACCCACTCGGGCGCGATCATCGGAACGCCCGACTACCTTTCCCCGGAACAGGCGCGCGCCGCGCCGGTGGATGCGCGCAGCGACCTGTATTCGCTGGGCCTGATCCTCTACGAAATGCTGGCCGGGCAGCCGCCGTTCTCCGGCGGCACGCCGGCCGAGTCGCTGACCCAGCGCCTGGTGCAGGCGCCGCCGCGGCTCGATACCGTGCGCGACGATCTGCCGGCCTGGGTGGTGCGGCTGGTCGACCGCCTGCTGCAGCCCAATCCCGCCCGCCGTTTCCAGGACGCCGGCGCCGTGGTCGCGGCGATCGAGGCGCGCCATGTCGCACGCGACCTGCGCCCTGGCAGAACAAGCATCATCACCGCGCTGATCCTGGTCGCGGCCATCGCGCTCTTCGCCTGGTGGCAGTCACGGCCACCGCCCGAAGCGCTGCCGGTGGAACAACCGGTGCCCGAGCGCATTGTCATTGTCACGGACAATTCCGCGCACGACACTGCCGCACTCACCGCGGTCGCCGAAGCCCTGCGCCAGGGCCTGGCGGGGCCAGAAAACCTGCCCTTCGTCGAAGCCGACCGCAGCCAGCTGGCGCTTGCCCAGGCCGGCCTGGGCGGACGCCGCGCCGACGACACGTCGCTGCTGGCGGTGCTGCCGGCGACGCGCGTACTGCGCCTGGAACTGGACGCGGGCCAGGGCCTGCAGGCCACGCTCACGCAATCGGGCCAGGCAGCGCCTGTCGGGTTCCAGGCGCCCGCGGGACAGGCCGTCGAACAGTCCGCGGTCGCCCTGGCCCGCGAGTTTTCACTGGGCACGCTGCCTTCGGGCCTGCTTCCGGCTTCGCCGGAAAACCTGCGCGCGTACGGCGAGGCCCTGGCCCAACGCGACGCCGGCCGCTGGGAAGCATCCGCCGCCGCTTTCGAATCACTGACAACGGCCGAGCCTGGTTTCGCACCGGCATGGCTGGGTTTGGCGGAAACCGCGCGTGCCGCCGGCCAGCATGCCCTGGCCGAAGACGCGGCGCGGCGCGGCGCTGCCCTGGCTTCGCCGGTGAAGGCGCGGCTGCAAACCATCGTCGACCTCTACGAGGGCCGCTTCGATGAGGTGCTGGGCAAGCAGCGCGCCCAGGTGCAGGCACGTCCCGACGACCTGGACGCCCGCCTGCAGCTGGCCGAACTGGAAATCGATGCCGGCAGTTTCGATGCGGCCATTGCCGTGCTGCGCGAGCTGCTCGCGCGCGACCCGCAGGACCCGCGTGCCTGGTTCCTGCTGGGAAAGGCCGCCATCCTGCAGGGCGACCATCGCGAAGCCGTCGAAGAACACCTGGTGCGCGCACTGGTGCTGTACAAGCGCGGGCGCAGTGCCTTCGGCGAGGCCGAGACCACCAATGCCATGGGCGTGGGCTATGCACGCCTTGGCCAGATCGAAGACGCGGAAGAGCAGTACCGCAAGGCCGCCGACCTGCGCCGCGAACTGGGCGACCGCCGCGGCCTCGCCAGCAGCCTGCGCAACCTCGCCCAGCTGGCGATCGTGCGCGGGCATTTCGACGCCGCCCAGGACAATCTGGCCGAAGCCGGTGCGCTGTTCGAACAGCTTGGCGACCGCGGCGGCGCCGCCGCGGTGGACAACGAACTGGGCCTGCTGGCCGAAGAGCGCGGCAACTACGCCGAGGCTCTGGCCGCCTACAAGCGCGCGCTGCGCGGCCGCGAAGCCGCCAACGATCCGCAGGGCACCGCGGAGAGCCTCAACAACATCGGCTTCGCCCACTACCAGCTGGGCGACTACGACAATGCCCGCGTGTTCTGGCAGCAGGCACGCGAAGCCTTCGTCTCGCTGGACGACCACAACGGCATCGTGCGCGCCGACCAGAACCTGGGCCTGCTCGACCTCGCCCGCGGCGACTGGCCGGACGCGGGGCGCCGGCTCAGGCGTTCGCTGGAAGAAGCGCGTTCGCGGCACATGCCCGAAGAAGCGGCGGTGAGCCTGCGCAACCTGGCCGAACTTGCGCTCCTGCAGGGTGAACTCAAGGCGGCTTCCACGCACCTCGAGGAGGCCCGGCGGCTGTTCGGCGAACGCGGCGACCAGCGCGGGCTCATCGACGCCGACTTGTTGCAGGCTCGCCTGCTGGCCGCCGCCGGTCGCAACGACCAGGTGCTGGCCCTGCTCGAAACCATCCGCCCCGCCCTGCTGGAAAGCTCGCTTGAACAGCGCGCCATCGCCGCCCTGGTGGACGCGCGCCTGCAGCGCGACGCCGGCAACGACCGTGGCGCGGAATCGGCCCTGGTGCGCGCCCGCGCCCTGGCCGAAGAAGCCGGCGTGCCGGCGCTGCGGCTGGAGGCCGACATCCTGGCCCTGGCCGGAACCGAAGGCGAAAAAGGCCTCGATGCCGAGGTCAGCGCGCTGGGCAACCTGTCCCTGCGCCTGCTCTGGCTGGAGCGCCTGGCGCAGAACCGGCTCGCGCGCGGCGACACGGGCGGCGCCGTCGCAGCCTACCAGGCCGCCGCCGCAGAGCTTGAGCGCCGCACGGGCTACCTGCGCGCGCATCGCCTGCACGCACTCGGTGCACGCGCCCTGGCCCAGGCCGGTGATACCGACGCCGCGGTGCGGGCCGGCGAGTTGGCAACGCGCGCACTGCAGGACCTGCAGGCCCAGGCCACCACCCTGCCCGCCCCGGAGGAACCCGCCGATGTCCGGAAAGACTGAGGACCTGGCCAGCACGCTTGAAACCCTGCGCGGCGACTACCGGACACTGGTCGAACGCCTGGAAGCCAACGAACGTGAGTTCCAGCGCCTGGGCAGGGCCGTGTTCCGGGTCGAGGAAGAGGAGCGGCGCCGCCTGGCCCGCGAACTGCACGACGGGCTGGGCCAGAACCTCACTGCGCTCAAGCACCGCCTGTCCCTGCTGGCCAGCCAGCTGGGCGACACCCGACCCGACCTGCAGCCCGACCTCGACGCCAGCCTGGCGCTGTGCGTCCAGGGCCTGGCAGACACACGCGAACTTTCGCGGCTGCTGCGCCCGCAGGTACTCGACGACCTGGGCCTGGAAGCCGCGCTGGATTGGCTGGCGCGCACGCTGGGCAATTCCGCAAGCCTGGCCATCCAGATTCGCGCGCATGAACTGCCGCCGCTAGAACCCGACCTGCAGACCCTGGTCTTCCGGCTGGCCCAGGAGGCCCTGGCCAACGTGCTGCGCCACGCCGGTGCCAGCCAGGCCATCGTCTCGGTGCGCGTGCGCGCCGGCCTGCTGCGGCTCACCGTCTGGGACGACGGCCCGGGTTTCGACGTCGCGGCGGCGCTTGAAAAATCGCGGCGCGGCGACAGTACGGGCCTCGGCGGCATGAAGGACCGCGTCGCGCTTTACGGCGGCCGCCTTTCGCTGGAGTCGGGCAAGGACGGCACCCGCATTGAAGCGGTGGTTCCGATACCCGGCGAGGCTGGCATACTGCCGGCATGAACACGCTCCCGGGCCGCAGCTTGCGGGTCCTGATCGCCGACGACCACACCCTGGTCCGGGAAAGCATTGTTTCGGTGCTTGAATCCGCCGGCGCCTGCCAGGTGGTCGCCCAGGCCGCCAATGGCCTTCAAGCCCTGGCCCTGGCCGCCGAACACGACCCCGACGTCGCCATCATCGATATCTCCATGCCCAACCTCGGCGGCCTGGAAGTCGTGCGCCGGCTGCAGGCCGAATCCCCGCGCACCCGCGTGCTGGTGCTGACCATGCACGAGGACCAGGAATACCTGCTGCACGCCGTACGCGCCGGCGCCACCGGCTTCATGCTAAAGGACAGCCCGACCGCCGAACTGGTGGCCGCGGTGCGCAACGTCGGCGAGGGCCGCGGCCACTTCAGTCCCGAGGCCACCCGCATCCTGGCCGAGCAGCTGCACCGGCCGAAACAGGCCATGGACGACCCCTACGGCAGCCTGACGCCGCGCGAGCGCGAGGTTTTCCATCTGGTCATCGAAGGCATGAGCACCAAGGAAATCGCCCGCCGCCTGGACATCAGCACCAAGACCGCGGAAAACCACCGGGCCCGGGTGCTGGCCAAGCTCGAGGCCCGCAATACCGCCGACGTCATCCGCTACGCCGTGCGCCGCGGCCTGATGACCTGAGGCCACGCGCCGTAAACGTACGGGCTGGTATGCTCCGGGGGTTGTTTCCTGGAGCCCGCCCGCCATGCGCAAACCGAGTCTTGCCGCCCTTGTCCTGGTCTTCGTGGCCCTGCTGGCCGCCTGCGCCGGGGGCCCGCCCAAGCGGGTCTATCCGCCCCAGGCCAGCGTGCAGGAACTTCGCGTGCAGGACGACGGCAGCTGGCGGCTGAGCCTGCGCATCCGCAACTTCAGCACCGTGCCGATGCGCTTCTCGCGCCTGCAGGCCAGCTTCACCGTTGGCGGCCAGAACGCCACCCGCTTCGACTTCGATCCCGGCGTGACCGTGGGCCCGGGCTCGGCCGAACTGGTCGAGCAGGTCTTCACCCCCGGACCCGGCGCCCGCGACGCGGTGCAGCAGGCCCTGGCCAACCGCCGCAGCGTGGCCTACCTGCTGTCGGGCCGCCTGGCCAGCAGCGACCCGGGCACCGACGACGACATTGAATATCCCAGCCGCCTCGACCCGGTCCCCGGGCTCGAAGGCGTGCTCCGCTGACCTTTCGAGGAACCTGACCAATGAACCGCTACACCGCCCCCGTGCGCGACATGAAGTTCGCGCTCTACGACGTCATCGGCGCCGACAAACTTTACGAGAAGCTGGGCATCGAAAACGGCCAGCGCGACCTGCTCGACGCTGTCATGGACGAAGCCGCGCGCTTCAATGAAACCGTGCTGGCGCCGCTCAACGCCGTCGGCGACGAACACGGCTGCAGCTTCGACAAGGCCACCGGCGCGGTGACCACGCCGCCGGGTTACAAGGAGGCCTACGCGAAGTTCGTCGAGGGCGGCTGGACCGCACTCACCGCGCCGGCGAAGTTCGGCGGCCAGGCACTGCCGGAAAGTTTCGGCGCGGCGCTCAAGGAAATGATCGACGCCGCCTGCCTGAGCTGGGGCAACTACCCGCTGCTGTCGCACGGCGCCACCGAGGCGCTGAAGCACCACGGCGAAGAATGGCAGCAGGAAGTTTTCCTCAAGCCCATCATCTCGGGCGAATGGACCGGCACGATGTGCCTGACCGAACCGCACTGCGGCTCCGACCTGGGCCTGCTCAAGACCAGGGCTGAACCGCAGGAAGACGGCAGCTACGCCGTCACCGGCACCAAGATCTTCATCACCGGCGGCGAGCACGACTTCACCGACAACATCGTGCACCTCGTGCTGGCGCGCCTGCCCGACGCCCCCGCGGGCACCAAGGGCATTTCGCTGTTCATCGTGCCCAAGCAGCGCACCGCGCGCGACGGCACCGTCGGCGAACGCAACGCCGTGCGCTGCGGCTCGATCGAACACAAGATGGGCATCCATGGTTCGTCCACCTGCGTGATGAACTTCGACGGCGCCCAGGGTTACCTGATCGGCCAGCCCAACAAGGGCCTCAATGCGATGTTCACCATGATGAACACCGCGCGCCTGGCCGTTGGCCTGCAGGGCCTGGCCATGATCGACCGCAGCTACCAGAACGCGCTGGCGTATTCGCGCGACCGCCTGCAGGGCCGTTCGCTGTCGGGTGCGAAGAATCCGGACAAACCCGCCGACCCGCTGATCGTGCACGCCGACATCCGCCGCATGCTGCTTACCTGCAAGGCGCTGGGTGAAGGCGGCCGCCTGCTGGCGCTGCACGCCGCCACCCTGGTGGACGTGATCGAACAGTCCACCGACGCCGAAGAACGCAAGCAGGCCGACACGCTGCTCGGCTTCCTGACGCCGATCGTCAAGGGCATGCTCACCGAGTGGGGCATCGAGTGCACCAACCATGCGCTGCAGTGTTTCGGCGGCCACGGCTACGTACGCGAATGGGGCATGGAACAGCTGGCGCGCGACGCCCGCATCACCACCATCTACGAAGGCACCACCGGCATCCAGGCGCTCGACCTGCTGGGCCGCAAGACCATGCAGCTGCAGGGCGCCGGCCTGCAGATGTTCATGAAGATGATCCAGGAGTTCTGCACCGAACACGCCGCGGACGAATCGCTTACCGAATTCGTGCTGCCGCTGGCCGAGATCGCCAAGCAGTGGGGCGAACTGACCATGGAAGTGGGCAAGAAGGCCATGGCCAACGCCGATGAAGTCGGCGCGGCGTCTGTGGACTACCTGTTCTATTCCGGCTATGTCGCCCTGGCCTACTGGTGGGCGCGCGCGGTTGTCGCCGCCGAGGCCGGCAGCCATGGCGACGGCTTCAAGAAGGCCAAGCGCGACACCGCACGCTTCTATTTCGCGCGCATCCTGCCGCGCACCCAGGCCCACGCCGCGGCGATGCGCAGCGGCGCCGGCAACCTGCTGGACCTGGACGAGGCGCTGTTCGACAGCTGATCGCGCGCGGTTCCGCGGACCAGGGCTCAGCTCGCCTGGCGGTGCGCCCGTTTTTCGGCGTACATGGCCTGGTCCGCGGCCTGCAGCAGCTGCGACAGGGAAAGCGGGGTCCCGCCGGCCGTCGCGATGCCGAAACTCGCCGACACCATGCGGCCCAGGGACGCCACCGGACTGGCCTGCAGCTGCTCTCGGATGGCCTGGACGATTTCGCCTGCCTTCGCCTTGTCCGTCGCGGGCAGGAAAATGGCGAACTCGTCACCGCTCAGGCGGCCGATGAAATCCCCGCTGCGCAGGCAGAGCTTGCAGCGCTGCACCAGCTCGCGCAGCGCGATGTCGCCGCCGGCGTGCCCGTGGGTGTCGTTGAGTTCCTTGAGGCCGTCGACGTCGAGCATGATGATCGACGACAGCCCGCCCTCCCGGAATCCGCTGGCCAGTTCCAGGCCCGCACGGTCCTCGAAAAAGGCCCGGCTGAGGGCGCCCGTGAGGCCATCGTGGCTGACCTGCTCGCGAAGCCTTTGGTTGGCGGCGTAAAGCGCCGGCACCGCCAGGCTCAGGTAGGAATTGGCGGCCAGGCTGATCGCCGCGAACTGCAGGATCAGCGCGTCGTCACCCACGTCGACGGCCGCCGCCGCGCCCACCGTCAGCAGGCTGAAACCCAACATGCCCAGCTGGGCACTGGCCAGGTTTTCGGTGTGCACCACCCACAGCTGCAGCACCACCGGCAGCACCAGCATCACCAGCAGCGCCCGGCTGTTGGACAACTCCTGGTAGCCGACCAGGATCGCCAGGGTGACCACGAACAGCAGCGCGAGCTTCCCGGCCCCGGACTTGCGCAAGCGCCACTGTCCCCACTCAAAGGCAGGGAATCGCTGTACGTCACCGTTGGCGCCCGCCCAGCGGATCACCAGGGCAAGCACCGGCGCCAGGGTCACCAGCGCGGCGTAATCGCCGATCCACCAGGCCGAGGCCAGTTCGAACATGTCCGGGGCGTCGAGCAGCTGCGTCTGGTTCAGGCCCAGCACGCCCAGCACGGCGGCCAGCAGGGCGCCCAGGGCGCCGAGCAGCAGGAACTGCGAAACCGCACGCAGCGTGAGCCCGGTCGGCGTGGACGGGGCAAGGCGCCGCAGCAGCATCGCCGGCAGCGCGTAGGCCCCGGTGTGGATCAGCGCGAAGACCAGGCTCGACGAGGCGAAGACGCCCAGGCGCACATCGTCCTGGTTGGACGCTTCGGTCAGGTAGGTGCCCAGCACGCAGGCAAGGAAGATCGCCGGTGCCGCCCGCCAGCCCACGCAATACAGCCCGGCGAAGGTCACCGCTGCCGGTGGAAACCAGAGGCTGGCATGCGGGGTGTGTTCCAGCGCGGCGGCCAGCAGGAAGCTGCCCAGCCACAGCACCAGCAACAGCGGGTGCAGCAACCACGACCGCCACGAACCCGATTGCATCAAGACCACCTGCCTGCTCATCATCCCGACTGTCCGCATCCTAGCGCGCCGGAAAGCAAAAACCCGCCTTTCGGCGGGTCTGCATTCGCCGGCCCGGGGGGATACGGGCGGCCTTGCCACGAATTGGTCGGGACGGTGAGATTCGAACTCACGACCCCTAGCACCCCATGCTAGTGCGCTACCAGGCTGCGCTACGCCCCGATTCGTGTGGTCCCGGCCGAGGCCGGGCTGGCGATTATACGCGATGCCGGGCTCTTGTAGGAGCGCCTTCAGGCGCGAATCTTGTTACCGCTTCAGGAGGTTCAGGACTTCCTCGAGCTCCATCCGCACCTGCTTGACCACCTGGGCGGTCATGGAGTTCTCCATGCGCCCGGTCTCGCCTTCCAGGCGCTGGCGGGCGCCGGAGATGGTGTAGCCCTCTTCGTACAGCAGGCCGCGAATCTGGCGGATCATCAGCACGTCGTGGCGCTGGTAATAGCGGCGGTTGCCGCGGCGCTTGACCGGCTTGAGGCTGCCGAATTCGGTTTCCCAGTAACGCAGCACGTGCGGCTTGACGTCGCAAAGCTCGCTGACCTCACCGATGGTGAAGTAGCGCTTCGCCGGGATCGGCGGGAGTTCCCGGTTACTGCCTGGATCCAGCATAGGCTTCCACGCGCTCCTTCAGCTTCTGGCCCGGACGGAAGGTCACGACGGTTCGCGCGGAGATGGGGATCTCCTCGCCGGTCTTGGGGTTCCGGCCGGGACGCTGGTTCTTCTGGCGCAGGTCGAAGTTGCCGAAGCCCGACAGCTTGACCTGCTGCCCACGCTCCAGCGCCTCCCGCAACGCATCGAAGAAGGAGTCCACGAATTCCTTGGCCTCGCGCTTGTTCAAGCCAACTTCCTCGAACAGGCGCTCGGCCATTTCGGCCTTGGTCAGTGCCATAACATCCCCTGTAACCCGCCGTTGCCGGCGAACATCATGACCGCAACCGCGCGCCGCAGTCCTTGGCCAGCGCCTCGAGGGCGGTGGCGACGGCCTGGTCGGCGTCGCGGTCAGTTAGGGTGCGTGAAACGTCCTGCATAATCAAGCCCATAGCCAGACTCTTTGACCCCGACTCTAGGCCCGGGCCGACATAGCGGTCGAACAGCACCACATCCCGCAGCAGCGCGCCCAGGGCGGCCTGCAGGCTGGCCCGCAGGGCCGAGAAGGGGGTGGTTTCCGGCACGACGAGCGCGATGTCCCGGCGGACGGACGGGTAGCGTGAAACCTCCCCCGCCCGGGGCACGGCCCGGGCCGCCAGCGGCGCCAGGTCGAGCTCGAAGCCCACCACTTCGCCGTCCAGGTCCAGGTCCAGGGCCCGGGCCAGGCGCGGGTGCAGGTGGCCCAGCCAGCCGATGCGCCGGCCGTCGCGCCAGACCGAGGCGCTGCGCCCCGGGTGGCCCCAGGGACTGTCGTCCGGGCGGAACTCGCCCTCGGCGCCGGCCAGGGCCAGCAGGGCCTCGACCTCGGCCTTGAGGTCGAAATAGTCCACCTCGCGGTCGTCCAGGGCCCACTGCTCGGCCGACTGCGGCCCGCAGGCCACGGCGGCGATGCGCGGGGTTTCGACCGGGGCACCGCCTTCGGCGGCCTGGTGGAAGACCTTGCCCAGCTCGAACAGCCGCACCCGCGACTGCTGGCGGGACTGGTTGCGGGCCAGGGCCGAGACCAGGCCCGGCAGCAGGCCCGTGCGCATCACGCCCAGGTCGGCCGACAGCGGATTGGCCAGGGTGACGGCGCGGTCCTGCAGCTGCCAGGTGGCCAGCAGGTCGCCATCGACGAAGGCGTAGTTGATCGCTTCCAGGAAGTCGCGGCCGGTCAGCTGGCGGCGCAGCACGCCGTCGGCGACCCGGGTTTCGCTGGGCGACACCAGCCGCACTTCGCCGGTGGGCGTGCTGGTCGGGATGTTTTCGTAGCCGTGGATGCGGGCGACTTCCTCGATCAGGTCCTCTTCGATGGCGATGTCGAAGCGGCGGCTCGGGGGCGTCACCGCCCAGCCTTCGGCGGTGCCGGCGACCTGCATGCCCAGGGCGCGCAGGATGCGTTCGACTTCGTCATCGGCGACGCGGATGCCCAGGACCCGGTGCAGCCGATCCCGGCGCAGGGCCACGGCGGCCGGCGTGGAAAGGTGCTCGGGCAGGGTGGTTTCGGTGATGGGGCCGGCCTGGCCGCCCATGACCTGCAGCGCCAGCGCGGTGGCGCGCTCCACCGCGTACCGCGGCAGCTGCGGGTCGACGCCGCGCTCGAAACGATGCCCGGCGTCGGTGTGCATGCCCAGCTTGCGGGCCCGGCCGATGATCGCGCTGGGCACCCAGTGTGCGGCTTCGAAGAACACGCGGGTGGTGGTGTCGGTGACGCGGGTGTCCCAGCCGCCCATCACGCCGCCCAGGGCCGCGGGCCGGCCGGCGTCGGTGACCAGCAGGAAGCCCGGGTCGAGCGTGACTTCGCGCTCGTCGAGCAGCTTGAGCTTTTCGCCGGCCCGGGCGTGGCGCACGACGATCGGGCCGGTGAGCTTGTCGGCATCGAAGGCATGCAGCGGCTGGCCGAGTTCGAGCATCACGTAATTGGTGATGTCCACCAGCACGCTGATCGGCCGCAGGCCGGCGCGCTTGAGCCGTTCGGCCATCCACAGCGGCGTGCGCGCGGCCGGGTCCAGGCCTTCGAGCACGCGGCCGCAGAAACGCGGGCAGTCGGCGCCGGCCTCGAGCTGCACGGCCATGGCCGCCTGGCTGGTGACCTCGGCTTCGTCGATCTGCATCGGCGTGACCTGCGCGCCCATGGCGGCGGCGACGTCGAAGGCGATGCCGCGCACGCTGAAGCAGTCGGCGCGGTTGGGCGTGAGCTTGAGTTCGAAGCTGGCGTCGGGCAGGCCCAGCAGCGCGGCGATGGGCTGGCCCACCGTTGCGTCGGCCGGCAGTTCCATCAGGCCCGAGGCATCGGCATCGACGCCCAGTTCCTTCGCCGAGCACAGCATGCCGCTGGACTCGACGCCGCGCAGCCTGGCGGCCTTGATGGCCATGCCGCCGGGCAGGCTGGCGCCGACCTGGGCCAGCGGGGCCTTCAGGCCGGCGCGGGCGTTGGGCGCGCCGCAGACGATCTGCACGGTGCCGGCGCCGGTGGCGACCTGGCAGACCTGCAGGCGGTCGGCTTCGGGGTGTTTTTCGCAGGACAGGATTTCAGCCACGACCACGCCGTCCAGGCCTTCGCCCAGGGGCTGCAGGTCTTCGACTTCCAGGCCGATGGCGGTCAGGCGCGCGGACAGTTCGTCGCGCGAGGCGGTGGTGGCGACGTGCTCGCGCAGCCAGCTTTCGGGGAATTTCATGCGAACTGCCTCAGGAAACGGCCGTCATTTTCGAAGAAGCTGCGCAGGTCGTTGACCCCGTAGCGCAGCATGGCGAAACGTTCGACGCCCAGGCCGAAGGCGAAGCCGCTGTATTTTTCCGGGTCGATGCCGCAGGCCCGCAGCACGTTCGGATGCACCATGCCGCAGCCCAGCACTTCCAGCCAGCGGGTGCTGCCGTCGGGCTGCTGCCAGGCAATGTCCACTTCGGCGGAAGGTTCGGTGAAGGGGAAATAGCTGGGGCGGAAGCGCATCTCGAAGTCGCGCTCGAAGAAGGCGCGCACGAACTCGGCCAGCGTGCCCTTGAGGTCGGCGAAGCTCGACGTCTCGTCCACCAGCAGGCCTTCGACCTGGTGGAACATGGGCGTGTGGGTCTGGTCGGAGTCGCTGCGGTAAACCTTGCCGGCGGCGATCATGCGCAGCGGCGGGCCACTCTTGTCGGCCACGGCCTGCTTCATGAAACGCACCTGCACGCCCGAGGTGTGCGTGCGCAGCAGCCGGGCCTCGCCCTTTGCGTCGGG
>NZ_CAXBJS010000050.1:0-17165 GCF_963976025.1 uncultured Arenimonas sp. | reverse complement strand
ATGGCGCTTGCGTGCCAATCGGTATAGCGATAGATTCTGGTGCACATGGACGCCGCGACCCTTCTTGAGCACACCCGCACCCGACTCCGACAGCACGAGGGGCAGTACGCCCAGATCGCGCGCGGGGCGGGCCTGAGCTACTCCTCGTTGACGAAGTTCGCGCAGGGGCACGCCAACAACCTCACGGTGGTGAGCCTCCAGCAGCTGATCGAAGCCCTGGACGCCTTTGAGGGTGCCCAAGCCCCGGTCGAGCCGGTGGCTGCTGAGGGGGCAGGCTGATGGCCCGCCGGTCCCTCGACAATCCTCGGGTTCAGGGCGACCGCGCGCGCCGCGGGAAGCCCGGCCGCCAGGAACGGCAGCTCCGCGCGCTCAAGCGCCGCATCGAGCAGCTGGAGGCGGCGCTCTTGTGGCCGACCGGCATTTGCACCCATGGCGAAGACGCTCAGGCCCAGTTGAACCGCGCGGTGTCGAACATCTTCACCGTCCGCGGCGAGATCCCCCCTTTCTTGCGGCGCCGCCCGCTTGTCGATGCGCTGGCCTGGTTGGCCGAGGACGTCCAGGTGCCGCGCGGTGTGGTGCTGGGTGGCGGAATCGCCATCTTCGGCGCGCTGCTCGGCATTGCTGCCAGGTGGTGGCTGTGAACGCCCGCCTGCAGCGCCTGCTGCTGATCGCGCCGCGCGCCCAAACGCCGCCGGCGCCGATCGTCTGGACCTGGCAGCGCAAGGCCGTCTTCCTTCTTCTTCGCGCCGCCGCCCTGATCGCTGGGTGGCTGGCCGCATTCGTCCTGATTCTGGCCGCCATCGGCGCGCCGCCCCCTGGTGGAGGTTCCCTGTGACCTGGCTCGACAAACAGTGGCAGCAGCGTGCGCTCGAGGCGATGCTGCAGACGTTCGACGCGGCGCCGCACCTCAAGCGCCAGATGGTGGAATTCCTCCTGGACGAAGGCTTCTGGGACCGCGGCCGCCTGAGCTGGGACGCGGCGATCGCGCGCTTCAACGCGTGCCTCAACCCCAACAAGGCGGAGTTCTTCAAGATCTCCGAGGCCTGGGCGCTGATGAAGCGCTTCCAGCTGCACGAGCTGGCCCTGTCGATGATCGAGGACCTGGGCTACGAGCGCCCGCGCCTTCGCCCGACCGACGAGCGCCGTCAGGCGCTGATGCAGCAGATGGTCTCTGCGATCGAGCACAGCAACCAGGTGGTGGCGTCTGCGCAGGCCGAGCTCGCGCGCCTGAGAGGGGAGCACAGCGGCGACCCCGTGCGCCTACACCCGACCATCGCCGAAGGCAAGCATCCCGCCTTCTCCCTGGCCGACGAGGCCGCACAAACCGGACCCGGAACCTTCTAGCCGTGTTCGGGGAGAGCGCACAGGGGATTTTGGTCGCACTGATCGTGGCGCTGGCCGTCGCATTTCTGTGGACCTGTCGGACCGTCGACCGGCTCAACCGCCAGCGCCTCGAGCACGTGGTGAAGTTGACCGAAGCCCAGCAGGCAGCTCGCCACGCCATGGCGGCACTGGCCAGCAAGAACGTCGAGCTGTCCCGGTCCGAACACTTGGTCGACCTGCAGCGCCGCGCTCAGGCCGACATCGAGCGGCTCTTCCTCGGCGTCGTTCGCGAAGTGGCCCCGGAGCTGGCCGCGAGGCTGGCGCGGGACTTCGCACTCGTGAACGCCCACCTGGGCATGCACCGGGCCCTGGCGCCCCACCGCAAGCCGCTGTCGCCTTCGAAAGGAGGGCCGGCCGGTGGGTAGATGGGCGGATGCCGAATTCATCCTCTGGGCGCTCGATCGACGTGTGCCATCGACCGCGGCAGCAATCCGCGCGCGCTTCGGCTGCTCGGCAGCGACGTCGTACCGGTGGCAGGCATGGGTGCCGTGGATCCGCGGAGAGCAGGCGGGCAGGGTGGTGCTGACGAATCCGGGCCGTGCCCGCCGGCTGACAGAGCTGCGCGACCAGCTGCTCTGGGCCCGTGCACAGCCGCAACCAATCACCTGCTGCCTGGTCCGTGCTGAGTACGGCTACTCCAGGTGCAGAGCCTGGCGCCTGGCTCAAGTCCTCGAGGACGCCCGCTCGCTGTACCAAGCCAAGCAAGGCCTGCAGTCCCGCCGCGCGCCGAGCCACGCGGGGGTACGGCATTGAGCATTGAAGCCGTCAACCTGGTCTTCCGGCAGAACCTGCGGCCGTCGGGAACGAAGTTCGTCCTGGTGGCCCTGGCCGACTGCGCCGACATCACCGGCCTGTGCTGGCCCAGCGTCGACCACCTCTGCGACATCACCTCCCAGGACCGCAAGACCGTCCTGGGCGCGCTCAAGCGCCTCAGGACGGAAGGCTGGATCGAGGACACCGGCAAGCGCCGAGGCCGCACGCATCAGATAGTCGTGTGGCGCCTGGACCTCGACAAGCTGGCCAAGGGCAAGGCGATGTTCCACGCAGAACGTAAGCGTGCCGAAACCGGAACCCTTTCGGCAGACCCCGCCTCCGCCTCGCTGGGAAAGGATGCCGAAAGCGGCACCGTTCCAAATAGCGATGCGCTGGAAACCAAGCTGGGCGCGGCTCTCCCGGGCGTGTCGGAGGAAACAGTACCGAAAGCGGAACAGTACCGTTTTCGCCCGGAAACAGTACCGGAATCGGGACACGGAACCACCAGGGAACTACAAGCAGGGGGGGGTTGCGCGCACGTGAGCGCGTACCTGCGTGAGCGCGAGGGCCGGCTCCACGACCTCACCGAGTTCGACCGCAACCTGGTCACCCCGTACCTGGACCGCCTGACCCTGCCGATCGACCCGCAGCTGCTGGCCGAATTCGTGAAGCACCGGCAGGTGATGCGCCGCCCGCTGTCGATCTCCGCCTGGACCCAGACCAAGCGCGACCTGCAGGCGCTGGCCGACGACGGAGTCGATCCGAACGACGCGATCCGCGAGGCCCTCTCCCTGGGCCTCTCAAAACCCGTACGCCCTGGACGCGGCCCCGCACGCCAAAACGCCAACCGCCCCCGCGTGAGCGACGACTTCGCCGGCGTGCACTACGCCTCGACCGACCTCGCCGACCTTCCCGAAGACCTGCAACCGGAAACCAGCCATGCAGACTGAGCCCGCTGACGCCATCGACGTCCAAGACCCCGAAGTGCCGCTGCCGCCGAGCAAGCCGGTGCGCTTCTGCGAGAAGCACCCCGAGAGCGAGATCCAGGAGCTCTACATTCCGCAGCTGCGTGTGCACGAGGACCACTGCCCGGAATGCTTCCTCGAGGAGCGCGAGCGCCGCAGCGTCGACGAGCAGCGGCGCGAAGCCCAGGCCCAGGCCCAGCGGGTGGCGACCCAGCGCCAGGCCGAGCTCGAGCGCCGCCTCGGCGCCGCCGGCATCCCCGAGCGATTCCGCGCCTTCAGCTTCGAGACCTTTCCGACGCCCACCGACGCGCACGTCCACGCGCTCAACACGGCGCGCAGCTACGCCAACAAGTGGGAGCGGATGCACAGCCAGGGCGTCTCGGTGCTGCTGGTCGGGCCCACCGGCACCGGCAAGACCGGCCTGGCCTGCGCGATCGGTAATGCGGTTCTGCGCCACAAGGCGGCCACGGTGCTGTTCACCACGGCCTACGGCGCCGTCCGGCACCAGCGCGATACCTGGTCGCGCCGCGGCAAGACCGAGCGCGAGGCCCTGGACGATCTGCTGAGCCCGGACCTGCTGATCCTCGACGAGGTCGGCGCCAGCGTCGGCACCGACACCGAGCTGGCCATGCTGTTCGAAGTGATCAACGGCCGCTACGCCGCGCAGCGCCCGACCATCCTGCTGTCGAACCTGCCGATCGACGACTACCTCGTCGCCGGCGCCACCCGGCCTGGCCTGCGCAGCTTCCTGGGCCCGCGCGTGATTGAGCGCTTCAGCGACAACGGCAGCTTCACCCTGGCGCTCACCGGCACCAGCCTGCGCGGCCCCGCGCGCCGCTTGGCCGATCGGGAGGCCTGAACGTGCCGGCGCCATCAGCCCCGATCAAGGAGCCGTTCGCCCACGTGGCGTACAACCAGGCGCCATGCCCGTGGTGTGGGATCCCGCCGACGGTCGAACCGCTCTCCGGCGGCTGGCCGCGCAAGCGAATGGTCCACTGCGTCACGCGCAGCTGCCCGGTCCGGCCCGCGGTGCTGGCCCCCGACCTCGAGCAGGCTTTCGCGCGCTGGGACCGGCGCGTTGCCGCGTCGGAAGTTTCGACCACCGCGCTGCGTTCGATCGACGACATCACCGCCGAGGACCTCGAGACCGGGGCCCGGGCGATGTTCGAGCTGATGTTCCCGAACGGCTGCTGGGAGACCGTCGGCCGCAACGCCAGGGACACCCACCGTCAGCACCTCGAACGCACCAGGGTGTGCCTGACCGCGATCCTGCAGCGCCGCCGGCGGGGAGGGGTCTGACATGGCGGCGAACCCTACCAGCGCGTGCCCGTGGTGCCGCATCGGCAAGTGCACCGCCCACTACGCCAAGCCGCGGGTGGTGAGCCTCGAGGAAATCGAAGCCGCCGCCGGCGCCCTGTTCGTGCACGACAACCCGCGCGGCTCATGGGACGTAACGCGTCGCAACGCCCCGCGCCGGGCCGACGACTACCGCATGCGCGCCGCCACCGCACTTGAAGCCGCCTACGCGGCGAGGAACCGCTGACATGGCCATCCCGAAACGCGAACTGAGCGCCTACCGCCAGCAGCTGGCCCTTTGCGCCCTGCGCCGATTGGGGAAGGGCGCGCACACCACCGGCGAGGTGGCCGAGATGATGGGCACGCTGGCCCTGGCGGACGGACACCCGCCGGCGGCGTGGCGCTGGATATCACCGGCGGCCGTCGCCGCCCACCTCCGGGACCTGCGCAACCGCGGCCTGGCCCTCGCTGGTGATCCGCCCAGGGGAGGCGCCTACCGCGCCGAAACCACCTGGCAACCCGCAGAACCCGACCCCCGCGCGCCGCTGCCGGCGCCGCCGGACGACGGCGAGACGCCGGGAGCTGGTCCGGATCCACTCCTGAGTATGGGACAGGGGTCTAGCAAGCCGGCCGCGCCTTCCACATCGCCCTACACCGAACTGACCCAGCCGCAGCTTGTGGTGCTGCTCGAGGTAAACGACCGCCTCCTCGGCACCTTCGCGCGCTTCGTCAATGACCTGGTCGCCGAAACCGCCCGCGCGCGCCGGGATCTCGCCGCCGCCGGCATCCAGCTGGGAGATCGCCAATGAACTCCGTACCCCTCGCCCCGGCGCTCGGCCAGGGCGTCTCGCGCCGCCGACGCCAGGTCAACGCCTGGCCCAAGGTCGTGAAGGCCCTCGAAGACGCCGGCGGCCAGCCGCAGACGCACGGCCAGCTCAAGGCCACCACCGGACTGGACCACACCAACCTCAGCGTGGCGCTGGCCAACCACAAGGCGCTGCTGGTGAGGACCGGCACGGAGAAGCACTACCAGTACCGCCTGCGCACGGCCGAAGACCCGGCCTACGAGCCCGGCGCATGAGCCAGTTCCGCGGCAAGCGCTTCTTCGAGAACCTGAGCCCGTTCCAGCGCGGCATCGACGCCGCGGTGGCCAACAACCTGCCGAAGGCGAAGCCGGCTGAGGTCGAGACCGTCGACGAGAAGCGGGCGCGCATGGAAGCCAAGCGCCGGCGCCGGGCGAAGCGGGCAGGGTGGGCCGTATGAGCCGCCGCGGCACGCTCCGGTTTTCCAGCCTGGCCGCCATGCCCGACGCCATGCGGCGTCTGGCGGAGCCGAAGGTCCAGCAGATCGCCGCGCCCAGCCCGCGGGAGCCCTCGGGCACGGCGCCGCGCGCTTCGAAGTACGGCAACCACCCGACCACGGTCGACGGCTTCCGGTTCGATTCGAAGCGCGAGGCCAACCACTACAACCGCCTGAAGCTCCGCGTCGCCGCCGGCGAGGTCCTGTTCTTTCTGCGCCAGGTGCCGTTCCACCTGCCGGGCAACACGCGCTACGTCGTCGACTTCCTGGAATTCCACGCCGATGGCTCGGTGCACGTGGTCGATGCCAAGGGCAAGGAGACCCAGACCTTCCGCCTCAAGAAGCGCCAGGTCGAGCAGCTCTACCCGGTGAGGATCGAGCTCGTATGAACCCCCGTTTTTGACCGGCCGCCCCACGGCCTAGCCAAGGAGTCCCCCATGAACACCGCTGCCCCCAGCGATCTGCACACCACCATCCCGCTGCACGACCTCAAGCCCTCGCCGCTCAATGTGCGCACGACTCCCGACGACGGCGCCACCTCGCCGGCGATCGACGCCATCGCAGCTTCGATCATGGCCCACGGCCTCCTGCAGAACCTGGTCGTCTATCCCGACCCTGACCAGGCCGGCTACTTCTGCGTCGCCGCCGGCGGCCGCCGCCTGCAGGCGCTGATGAAGCTGGCCAACGACGTCCAGATCCCGTCTACCTTCCCGGTCCCGTGCCTCGTCACCACCCAGGAGCGCGCGCTCGAACTCAGCCTGGCCGAGAACCACGAGCGCGAGGACATGCACCCGGCCGATCGCTACGAGGCGTTCGCGAAGCTGGCGGCGAAGGGCCTGTCGGAGACCGAGATCGCCGTGCGCTTCGGCGAGGAGCCTGGCACGGTCACCAGGCTCCTGCGCTTGGGCAACGTGGCCCCTGAGTTCCTGGAGCAGTACCGCCGCGACGAGATCCAGATCGACGTGGTGATTGCCCTGGCCACCACCACCGACCACGAGCTGCAGCGCCAGGCATTCAAGGGCGCCGGCCGCTACGCCCAGCCCTCCCAGATCAAGCAGCTGCTCACGAAGAGCGAGCTCAGCGCCGATCGGGACCGCCTGGCCAAGTACGTTGCCGCGGAATACCGCAAGGCGGGCGGCGGCGAGCGCCCGGACATCTTTTCCGCCGACGGTGAGGTCTACTTCACCGACATCCCCCTCGTGCAGCGCCTGGCAAAGGAGAAGCTCCAGCGCCGCGCGGATCAACTGAAGAAGGACGGCTGGGCCTGGGCGGAGGTGCAGATCGAGTCGCCAAACCTGGGCAAGTACAGCCAGATCCACGGCAGCTGGGACGGCGGCAAGGAGACTTTCACCCCAGCGCAGAAAGGGCACGCCGGCTGTATCGTCCAGCTGGGCTGGAACGGCAAGGCGGAGGTCCACACGGGCCTGGTCCGAAAGGCCGATGTGAAGGCGCTGAACGACGCCATCAAGCGCGAGCGCAAGGAATCCGGCGGGATCACCGCGGCGAAGCCGGCGCCCCAGCCCAAGGCACCGAAGAAGCGGGCCACTGGCGAAATCCCCTTCGCCGCCCTGCAGCAGCTCCAGGGCCTGCGCACCGCGGCCGTCCGCCTGCACCTCGCCAGGGACCAGCGCCTCGCCATCGCAGCCCTCGCCGCTGCCCTTGTCTCTGACAACACCGACGTCGACAACTGCGTGAAGGCGGACTGCAAGATCGACTGGCAGGAACGGCCCGACCGCAGGGTCCAGGACGCGATCGAGAGCACCGAGGCCGCCGGTGAGCTCGAGCAGCTCGAGGAAGACGTACTTGCGAAGGTGCCCGCCGGCGGCGAGCCGGTGCTCGAGTGGCTGCTGAGCCAGCCCATCGAAGTCAGCCTGGCCATCCTGACGATGGTGTCCGCCAAGGCGACGGTGACCGCCGACAAGCTGCGCCACAACCCGGATGATCCGGGCTCCCGCTTCGCTGGCCTGGTGGGTTTGGACTTCGCGGACGTCTGGCAGCCGAACGCCGAATGGCTGGCCAGCGTGCCGCGCAACGTGGTGCTGGATGCGGTTGAGGAGACCTGCGGCAAGAAGGAAGCCAAGGAGCTCGACCGCCTGCGCAAGGAGGACTTCGCGACGCGCGCCGAGCAACTGCTCCAGGGCAAGCGCTGGATCCCCCGCCAGATGCGACCGCCGGCGCCCAAGCCCGCGCGCACGAAGAAGCCGAAGACCCAGAAGGGCCAGATGGCGGCCGCCGGCGACGTCCCTGTGGCCCCTGCGCTCTAAGGTGAGCCTGCCCTCGCCATCCGCCACGGCCCTCGCCCTGCGCGCACTGCGCGGGGCGCTTGCGGCCTACAGCTACCGCTACGGCTCCGAGGTGCAGCTGCACGACCGGCTGGGCGAAGTGCTGACAGCGGCCGGCGTCAGCTACCAGCGCGAGTTCGTGCTCGACGCGAAGAACCGGGCCGACTTCTGGATAGACGGCGTGGTGCTCGAGGTGAAGGTCGACGGCAGCCTGCCGGAGGCCTTGCGCCAGATCGGGCGGTACATCGGTCTCGACCAGGTCAACGGCGTGCTGCTGGCCAGCACCAAGCCCTGGGCCCGGACCCCGCTGCGGGTCAAGCCGCGGTTCGATGGCAAGCCATTCGACATGGTCTATCTGCGGAGGCAGTCGCTTTGAATTTCGGACGTGTCGAACTGAGGGGCCAGGACTGGTTTATCTGGACCGAGCCGCATATCCGTGCTCGGCTGAAGCGGGTGTTTCCGCGCGCCCCCCAGCAAGCATCTGACCACCAGCGGCTTTCCGCCTCACCGGAGAACAGCCGCGAGCTGAAGTGGTTCCTCGAGCGCTACCCCATGGAGGTGAACGCGCCCGACCAGCTGGACGCCCTGGCTGCTGCCCACGTCGACATGGAAGAGCGCCTAGCCGAGCTCCTGGGCGGGAAGCGATCGCCGCGCGAAATCGCCCTGGCGGAGCCAGCACGCGACTACCAGCTGCTCGCCGCGGACAGCTGCCAGATTCGCGGGGGTCTCCTGCTGGCCGACGACGTCGGCCTGGGAAAGACGGTGAGTGGCCTGCTGCTGGCGACCAAGGCCGACTACCAGCCCACGGTAGTGGTCTGCCCGGCGCACATGCCAAGCCAGTGGGCGGGCGCCTTCGCGCGCTTTGCCCCGGGCCTGCGGGTACACAGGATCCGCAAGGGCAGCCCGTATCCGCTGACGCGCGGGCCGAAGCAGCGCCTGGCCGACCTCTGGCCGGACTCGCCGCCGGACGTCCTGATCACCAGCTACCACAAGCTGCGCGGCTGGGCCGAGACCCTGGGGGAGTTCTGCCGCTACGCCGTCTTCGACGAGTGTCAGCAGCTGCGGAGCCCGAGCTCTGACATCTACCGCGCCGCCGCCTACGTCGCGCGCCGGGCGACCCTACGCATGGGGCTCAGCGCCACCCCGATCTACAACTACGGCGCCGAGTTCTTCTGGGTGGTCGATGCACTGATCCCAGGCGCCCTGGGCAACTACGACGAGTTCATCCGGGAGTGGTGCATCGCCGGCATGTCCGGCGAGAAGGCCAGGCTGGCCGACAGTGAGCAGTTCGGTACCTACCTGCGCCGTGAGGGCATCATGCTTCGGCGCACCCGCGCCGACGTGAAGCGGGAGCTCCCCGACCTGCAGAAGATCGAGCACACGGTCGAATCGGACACCAAGGTCCTCGAGCAGCTGTCGGGCAACGCCGTGGAACTGGCCCGGGTGATCCTGGCGCACAACGAGCGCTTCCGCGGCGAGAAGATGAAAGCCGCCGGCGAGTTCGACAACCTGGTGCGCCAGGCCACCGGCGTGGCCAAGGCCCCGTATGTGGCCGAGTTCGTTCGGCTCCTGGTCGAGAACAATCAACCAGTCGTCCTGTTCGGCTGGCACCGCGAGGTCTACGGCATCTGGCTTGAGGCCCTGGCTGGTCTAAATCCGGTCATGTACACGGGTTCGGAGTCCGGCCCGCAGAAGGACGAGGCGAAGCGAGCGTTCCTCGCCGGCGAGAGCAAGCTGCTGATCATGTCCCTTCGCTCGGGTGCCGGCGTTGACGGCCTGCAGGAGGTCTGCAGCACCACGGTGTTCGGCGAGCTCGACTGGTCTCCTGGAGTGCACGAGCAGTGTATCGGCCGCGTGCACCGCGATGGCCAGGCCGACCCCGTGCTCGCGTACTACCTGGTGTCCGAGGACGGCAGCGATCCGATCATCGCCGACGTCCTGGGCGTGAAGCGCGAACAGATCGAAGGCGTGCGTAACCCCGGGCAGGGCATGATCGAGCGAATCCACACAGGCGAGAGCGAACTCCGACGCCTGGCCCAGGCCTTTCTGGCCAGCCGCGGCGAGGTCAAGCCGCTGCAGCCTGCAGCTACACCCCTGTTCCCTGAGCTGGAGGAAAGCTGATGGCCCGCCGGCGAAAGCTCGAAGCCTTCACCAACGACCCGCGCGATCCGCTCGAGCTGATGGCCCGCATGCTGGTGTCGTCCAGCTACCGGGTGCCTGTGGAAGGGCGCAGCTCGCGGCCCAGCATGACGTCGGCCGACATATCCGCCGCCGTGGGGCTGATGGCGGATCCGCTCGAGGCCGGCACGGCGCTGGCCGTGGCGACGCGCGCCAACCGGCCCGAAATCGCGCGCCTGGCGTTCCTGGCCTACCGTCGGGTGCTGCGCAATGTCCGGAAGATGCAGCCGCGGCCGGTGGACCTTCGCGAAGCCGCCGATCGCTGGCGGGTGCGGATGGTCACGTACGACGCCGTGCACGACCTGGTCTGGCCCGAGCAGCGCCGGCCCTACGCCCAGGCCGCGAAGGACACGAAGATGCGTGCAGCGGCCTACGTGGCGCTCTACCGCGCCGCCCACGCCACGATGGCCGAGGTGCTGGCCACCGGCCGCCGGGCCTTCTCCACGGCGCTCTGGGGCGGCGGCTAGGCTCTAGAATGGGGGCGTGAGCGCACGCAACCCCTATCTCGACATCGAGCTCGAGCAGCTCGCGGCCGCCGCCGGCGCCCGCGCCGCGGACCTGCGTGATCGCCGCGTGCGAACGCCGGACGAGCGAGCCGCCCTGGCCGAGGACACCGCCACGCTGCTGCTGGCCGTGCACCACCGCCTGGGCGCTGTCCTGGGCGAGCACAGCCCTGGCGCGCCGGGGAAGGAGCAGGCGCGAGGCTCCAGCCTGGCCGAGGCCTTCGGCAGCTGGGCCACGCAACGCGAACGCGAGATCCGGCACCAGGCGCTGGTGCTGGCCACCGATCGGCACCTGGGCGCCGAGCCGCACCCGTGGTACCTGACAGCCCAGGTCGACGGCCAGCGCGCCTACGACCTGGCCCTGGCCAGCGGCGCCGGCTTGCAGGCGGTGCTCGAGGCGCTGGCGGCGAAGCCGGGGAGGCGGCGCTGATGCCCGTCTGCAGGCTGTGCGAGCGAGAGGTGCCCAAGCTGGCGAAGTCGCACCTCCTGGGCAATGGCGCTCACCGGCGTCTAGCTACACCCGAGGGAGTGTCGGCGCATCTGGACCCGGCAGCGCCACGCCCAGAGCTGGCGGTCTCCAGGAGGTTCACCGGCCCCTACGATTGGTTTGCCTGCGGGGACTGTGAGCGCGTGCACTTTCAGTTGGGAGACGACTACGTGTTCAGGCTGCTCGATGCGGTCCAACAGGATCGGACTCGGTGGCGCGTTCACGAGGCAGGAGGGGGCACGCTGAAGCACAGGCAGCACGCTGGTCGGCCGGATTTGCTGCATCGGTATGCGCTGCAGTGCCTGTTCCGCGAGCATCTGTCCAGGAGTCGTTTCGAACTCGGAGTCGTCGCGGCCGATTTTGAGGAGCTGGTCGTCGACAGCGAGCCGACGATCGAATCGTCCTTTGGCGTGATGGTGACCTATATCCGCGAGGAATCGTCTCGCTACTGCACAGGCGGGGTCCCTATGGACGAGCGCGGCTCGCACCCGATCTTCGTGTTCACGATCCCGCATCTGCTTTTCACCGTGGCTGCCAGCAGGGCTGGGTTGCCGCTGGCATATCGGCCATTCCAACTCGAACCGGGGCCGTGGGTGAATCTCACCCACTGGAAGCGGGCACCAGACTTCGTCCGCGCCTTCAACGAGAAGATCGTGACCGGCCACCTCGATCGAATGCGCGACGTGCTGAGCTTGGATGCTAAGAAATCCTAAGGTCGGCTTTCGAACTTTCTGGATGCGTATGGTGCGGGCGGTTTGGAAAGTGATGCAGTTTCTGGAAGAGGAAGGCAAAAACTGCGCCAGTTTGAATGGAAGTGAGCCAGTTTCTGGCGCGTGTTTGCGCGGGAACGATTCGTTGGCGTAGAACTTCAATCTGGGTTCGTGCCCGGACAGCCGAGCCCTGGTTACTCCAACTTCGTCGTGAAGGGCCCGGCCATTGGTCGGGCCCTTCGTTTTTCGTGGGGTAGAGCAGTGGCCCAGCTCGCCAGGCTCATAACCTGGAGGTCGCCGGTTCGAATCCGGCCCCCGCTACCGAATCGCCAGCACCGCCCGCTCATGCGCTACATGCCACCGTCAACCTCACGGTGGGTCCGCCAGCCGTGAGGCTCGCGAGCGCCGCGGTCGAACATCTCCGCCGCGGCCTTCCCTGGACGCGGCCGCCCTGGGGGCAGGGCGTGCGCAAGTGACTCCGATAGGACAGCGACCGCAGCTGAGCGGTGCTGGCGACCACCCGAGGACCGTGACATGCCCTTGAGAGACCGCCTCCGCAAGAACTGCTGGCGCTGTGCGCTCCTGGGCATCCTGATGATGGCCTGGGGCTTCAGCAGCAACGCAGCAAATCTTGGGACGGAGCAGCCGCTCACCCTGTACTACCGCGACGTGCTGCTGGCCGCCTTCGGCCTGGTCGGCACGCTGGCCAGCCTGGCCGTCGGGCTCTGGACCCGGGCCGTCAAGAAGGAAGTGCAGGACGCACTGGCCACATCGGCCCAGGCCTTCGACGTATCGCGCAAGGCCCTCGAGCACGTATCCACGTCCGAGCGCCTGTTCGGCGAGCGGTTCCAGCTCAAAGCCGAGCTGGGCAACGCGGTCGGGCACGCCGTGAACGACCACCTGGAACGAATCGAGGAGCGCTTCGGCGCCAAGGTGCGACAGCAAGTGGAGCTGGGCATCGCGCCCATGGCCCAGGAAGTGGCTGTGCTCCGAACGGAATTCCGAATGGCGGGCATCCGCCCGCGCAAGCAGATGCCGGACGACGGCAATTAGGGAGCAACCCCCGTGCTCAACTTCATCAAGCAGAACCGCGAGTACCTCTGGATCCTGATCCTGTTGGCGCTGTGCTACGCAGCCTGGAAGCTGATCCCCAGCATCGACCCCCGGGCCGGCATGGACGGCTTCGGCGACGGTTTCAACACGCTGCTCAATGCCGCCAAGGGTATCGGCGCCGTGGCGCTGGCCTACGCCTGCAAGGCTTTTTTCACCACGGACCTGACCGAGACACAGGAGCAGGGCCTGGCCGAGGACCTGGGCGCGGGGCCGGATGAACCCGTGGGCAACTACAGCGTGGGCGGATACGAGGTTCTTGCGCGCGTCCAGATCGAACGTGCTGCCGCCAAGCGAGAGCGGGCGCGGCTGATCCTCTTCGCCGACCGCATGGGATGGGTGCTATGGCTCGCCTTCTGGTTCCTGGTCTTCTTTCGCTCCTGATCCTGGGCTGCGCGGCGCCGCCGGCGCCGCCAGCTGAGGCTCAGGCCGCCACGGTACCGGCCAGCGAAGCTGTTCCCGTGGTGGTCCAGGCGGATGCCGCGATCGCCGAGGTGGTCGAGCAGCTGCCGCTGCCCGAGCCGACGCCGGTGGTGGTGCCGCCGGAGGATCCGCCGCTGATCTCGGACGACGGCGCCGCCTTCATCATCCGGTGGGAGGTCGGCTCGCCCGAGCTCTACACCCGGAAGTTCCAGCGGCCCGTCTGCCCCATGTGCGACCGCACGGCATCGGGCCCGACCATCGGCATTGGCTACGACCTGGGGCACATGAGCCGCGCGGCCGTCGACATGGACTGGCCAGCGCACCCGCAGCAGCTGGACCTTTACCAGGGCCTGGGCTTCACCGGCCGGGCGGCCATTCCTGTCACCGAGCAGCTGCAGCACATCGTGACGCCGTACCCGCTGGCCTTCGACGTCTTCCAGGACGCTTCGATCGTGAAGTACTGGCGCGCCTGCCGACGTGCCTTCGGCGAGGAAGCCTGGGACCAGGCGCCGATGGCGGTGACCGATATGCTGCTGGACACCTGTTACAACCGCGGCTTCTCCATGACCGGCGCGAAGCGGGTTGAGATGCGGGACATCCGGGACGACTTCCTCCCGAACAAGAACTGGTGGGGCGTGGCTGATGCCATTCGGCGCATGGAGCGCCACTGGCCGACGGTCCGGGGCCTGCAGCGCCGGCGCAACGAGGCCGCTGACTTCATCCTGGCGCGGCTGTGAGCGGAGGCGTCGTCTTCGACTGGGACGGGGACATCAATCCTGTCGAATGCCACTGGACCACCACCGGCCGGCTTTCCCCCAAGAACGGCAGGCTGCGCCTGGTGCTGCGGTACCTCTGGCCGTGAAGAAGCCGCCCAAGGTCAAGCTGCGCACGTACGAGCCGCTGCAGGCGTGGTTCCAGGACGTGGACGGCAACCGCTACTCGGTGGCCAGGCTGGTGGACGACACCAAGCACCTGCCCGTGTTCGAAGTGCCCCTCGCCGCGCTCGACCTGACCGGCGAAATCTGGAAGGGCGAGAACATGAAGGCCCTGGCCTACCACGTTCGCAGCTGCATGGAAGCCGACCTGTCCTACCCGATCCTGATTGCCTGGGACGGGAGCATCGCAGACGGACGGCACCGCATCATCAAGGCGCTGGCCACCGGGAAACGCACCATCCTGGCCCGGCGCATGGACTGGCGTCCGGAGCCGGACAAACCGGCCGGCTGATGCCGTGCGCAGGAAGCCGCCCTACACGCCCTGCAAGCTCTACGTCGACAACGCGCTGGGCTTCCTGGAAGGGCACTACATCCGCACCAGGGGCGGCTCGGCCTACCTGATCACCGCAGGGTCGGCTCGCTGAGCTCAACGTCCTCGTCGGCGGCCTGCAGGCAGACCTCAACGACCTTCGTGCGCACCTGGCGCCGGTGCTGAACGTCAAGCCGCGCGCCGTGGACAAGACGAAGCCGGTGTCCGAGGTCCGGGCAGCCGGCTCGAAGTTCCGCGAGGAACTGGCCAGCCTCTGCGATCGCGTGGAAGCACTGCGCATCGCTGCGCAGGACCTCCGCGAAGACGTCGACCTGTAACCGAATGACCCCCCGCTGAGCTGTACGGCAGAGCCGGGGCAGGGATGGTCCTGCCCCGGCCACGGCACCAGGAGCACACCATGATCCTCGACAAGCTGAGCGTGAAGCCGCTGCTGATCGCATGCGGCGTGCTGCTGCTGGCGCTGGCCGTGGTGACCGCGCTGTACGTCGGCCGCGGAACCACCATCGACGCCCAGGCGACGACCATCAGCCAGCTCGAGGGGCAGGTGGAGGCAGCGAAGGCCGCCGTCGCCGAGGCGAAGCGGGTCAACACGAACCAGACGAACAAGATCAGGGACCTGGTCGACCGCATCGAAGAGCTCGTCGGCCAGGCCCATGACCTGGAAGAAGCACGCAGGGCCGCCTTGGCCGAGCTCGATCGCGCCAGGCAGGAACGCGACCGCAGGCACCGCGAGGTGCAGCAGCTGAAGGAGAAGATCTATGCGACCGACCAGGATTGCGCTGACTGGGGCGCTCGCCCTGTGTGCGCTGCTATCACTGACCAGCTGCGCCTCGAGTGGGGCGACGCACACCGCCGTACTGACCGAGACGGAGCTGCTCGAGGTGCCGCGGCGCCAGCTGGTGGAGCCTTCCCCGGAACTGCTGGTGGTGCCGGAGCTTGGCCCGGCGCCGACGCCGGCGATCAATTCGTCCCCCGGATGCACGACCGGCTGCTACTCCAGCCAGCAGCTCGAGCAGATGCTCTCCCGGGCGCTGCAGTGGGGCAGGGGCCTGGCGGAGCAGATCTGGGCGATCGGCACCGAGGTCGAGACGGCCAAGGCCACGAACCCGCCGAAGCGTTGAGCTTCGGCCGCTGACCACGCATCGAGGGCACCGACATGACGCTCCACATTACCCAGTTCGCCGGCATCGACCACACCGGCTCGGCGCATATCCAGGCGGCCAACCGGCCGCTGGCCAGCCAGGCGCTGGCGCTGTCCGGCGCGAACGCCCAGTCGGATCCCATGCACGAGAAAGCGCGCCTGGTGCGCGTGCACGCCGGCGAAGCCTGCCTGGTCACGGTCGGCGAAAACGCCGATGCCACGGCTGGCAAGACCATCCGCCTGGACGCCGGCCAGTTCGACTATCTGGCTGTGCTCCCTGGTGACGTCGTCGCCGCGGTGACGGCCTAAGCCATGCTCGCTCTCAGCGCACCAATGCGCCGTGGCGCGCTCGCCACGGCCATCGGTGAGACCTATCGCGACATCGTGAAAGACGGCGTCCTGGCGCCGTTCGTGACGTTCACCCGGGCCTCGACGGCCACGCGCTACAACAGCGCCGGGCTGCTGGAAACGGTGGCGGCGAACGCGCCGCGCCTGGACTACGACCCGGCGTCGGAAACGCGGGAGAACCTGCTCACCTATAGCAAGAACATTGATAACTCGTCGTGGGGAAAGGTTCGCTGCTCCGCTTCGGCTTCAGGCGAATTCTGGCGGATCACCGAAGACACTACCGCTGCGGCTTCCCATGGAATCACGAAGACGGCCATTCCGGCAGCGGTCGGAACGGTTGCCACGGTTTCGCTGAAGGTGAAGAAGTCATCGGCCCGGAATTTCGGATTCTGGGTAGGAAGTAATGCCGGCAACCCGACCGACGGCTATCGTAAGGTAATAAACCTCAGTACCGGCACCGTTAGCGATGGAGTAGTTAACGGAACAGGCATGACCGAGGTCGGAACCGCTGTTGTCGAATACGACGCAGAAACGTGGCTTGTCTCCACGACCATGCAGATCGGAAGCGGTGGCACAGGCTTTGGGCTTTACCTCTGCATCGTCAGTGGTACGACTGTCGCCAGCATGTTCTATACGGGCGACGGCATATCTTCGGTCGAAATCGCAGGCCCGCAGCTTGAGTACGGCCACGCAGCCACCGACTACATCCCGACCGGGGTGCTGGAGCGCGGGGCGGATATCTTCACCGATGAAAGCGTTTCCTTCGTAGGTGCGTCCTCGCGCGTGTCGCCCGGCGTGTACCGCATTCTTTCCGACGGCACTTACTCGCTGGCCAACCTCACTACCTCCCTTGTTCCCGGGAGGTCATACGAGGCTCAGTATACGATTGATAGTGTTGCTGTCGTCGGCAACGGGATTGCTACCGAACCTGTGCTGCCGGTGACACCGCCAGCAACCGTGGGGACGCATCGCGTGCAGTTCACCGCCACGACAGGTAATTTCGGTCTAAAGCGTGCATCTA
>NZ_CAXBJS010000049.1:0-17209 GCF_963976025.1 uncultured Arenimonas sp. | reverse complement strand
CAGCCTCGCCCAGCGGCTCGCGAGACCAAGGAGCGTCAAGGGAATCTCTCCAGGCACACCAACCAGGCGGGAGATCTGCCAGCTCCAATACGGACGGGTCCGAGTTTACGGGATGGCTCATACACACATGTACAAACTCGGAAGGTGGGTTTAGCCCATCCAAGAACTGCCACCCGTGATCATCGTCGTCATGCGCAACAAACAAGATCGGGTGTCCCTCGTAGACGATGGACTTCGAAACAAGGGTCGCTGTATCTGGTGGTTGATCGAAGAGCCACATATGAGGCCTAACACCTTGAGTTAAGCCGCGCCGAAGGCGTCGGCTACTCAAGCAGGATCACGTAGAGCCACCGCGGCTCGCGTTGCTTAAGAAAAAAGAAATAGATGGGTCCGCCTAGGGCGATTGCGGGAATCACGCCAAAGAGCAAGGTGGATGTGAAGTAGAAGGCGGCGGCGTCCCCAGAGCCTTGAAAAGCGGTGCCGGGATTACCAAAAAAGAGTGCAGCCCCAAGAGCGGCCATGACTGTCGCAGCCAAGAGCAGCGAGAGAGCTGCAGTTGCCTCGACTCTGACAAACAGCCTGATGCTGTCCATGGGGCCTAACACCTTGAGTTAAGCCGCGCCGAAGGCGTCGGCTTGAATGATTGGTTAGGCATCGAGAACGTACCCGAGCCCAGCCAGCAATGAACCGAAGATGAGCAATAATGCAACCTGCGCTCTACGGCCAGACTTCCTGGCATTTACCTGTGCCCCGGAGAGCGGCTGCAGTGGCGCCCAGATTTGGAGCGCCACGAAAGCCAACAAAACGACGCCAGTGGAGGCAAGTATGGGTATCCAGCTTGAGTAAGCAAGTGATGCCCAAGCTGCCATGACCGTTGCAACGAAACCAGTGCCACGAAGAATCTGTGTCGGGAGAATGGACTCAGAACACTTGCCGCCGCAGAGCCTGCACGTGGCCGGCGCCCAAGGCGCCGCAATCAGCTTTCCAATCGCTGAAACACCCTGACCTGTGCAATGGGGGCAGCGAAACATTTGCGTGGCCTAACACCTTGAGTTAAGCCGCGCCGAAGGCGTCGGCTTGAATGATTGGTTAGGCCCCACCAGTAGCGAGGGACCCGGCAATAAGTCTAAGCCGGTCGAGAGCCTCCGTGTAACCGATGCGGCCAGCCAGAATGTAGGCGGGCTGGCTCGCGGACGAATCAGGTGCTAAGGCAGCCAGTACCTCTTCCGCAACCCGGCGGTGAGGATCGATACGACGCGCCAATAAGGCAAGATCCGTCGTGGCTGGATGAGCCTCGTGACCATCGAGGGCATAAGACCAGTAGAAGTTGTCGTACTGGTCCAGGAATTCCCCGACGCTTAGGCGGCCGTCGACAACTCCACGAAGCAACTCGTCGTGGCCGTCCAGTGCAGCAATGAGATCCCTAGTTTCCAATTTGCGAGGATGTGCCGTGTGGGGCCTAACACCTGAGTTAAGCCGCGCCGAAGGCGTCGGCTTGAATGATTAGTTAGGCCTCGGCCGGACTAGCAAGTCCAGTAGACCCGGTTCTGGAGATCGACAACTTCGGGGCCGCCGCTGCAACCCCCGACGTCTCGCAGCGAGCGATCCGCTTCCTCGCGCCCGATGATCCATTGTTCTGACGCGGCGTGCCACATGAGCGTGCCCTCGTCCAGGACGCCTGCGGGAAAAGGATCTGATGCCTTCGGGTTTACAACGACGACATGGGGTCCGTTGATGCGGACAGTGAGACGAATGCTCGGAATGGTCGGATGCTCGGCGAAACGATGCATGAACTCGTACTCGCCCGAGGGAAGGGGGATTGGCGGATCTGATGCTGCTACGCAACCAGCTAGGCCAAGAAACGCAACTGCGAGAGGAGTTTTCATCCGAGGCCTAACACCTTGAGTTAAGCCGCGCCGAAGGCGTCGGCTTGAATGATTAGTTAGGCCTACAAGCCGAGGTTGAGGCCGCTGATAACAGTATCGAGGACCTTGGTCTCGAAGTCTTGAAGTTTTTGCCACTTGACTCGATCCAAGTCAGACCACTGGCCCCCTGCGGAGAGGCGCTTGCCAGTTGCGTACGAATCCCGCCAAACGGCTTGGCACCCCGAATCACCGGTGAGCCCTTGGCGGTCCAAGATTCTCGCAGAAACTGACCCGACGAACTCCTTATCCGCGCCAAGCGCAAGGCCTGTGATCTCGCAGTACGTGTAATCGGGAGCGGCAATGGACGGCGCCGAAAGAAGGAGGAGTGATGCGGCTATTGCAAGACGCATTGAAGTCTCCTGGAGGCCTAACACCTGAGTTAAGCCGCGTGCCGGAGGCACGTCGGCTTGAATGATTAGTTAGCCGTCTTGCGACGTGCCACGGTAATAGAGTCTGCCAGATTCAATGAAGGCTTGAGCTGCAGCCCAGCCCTTTAGATCCCGTTTGCGTGGAGCCTTAAAGTCCTTGCCCATGAAGTGGGTCTGGCCGCCGCAGTCGGGGCATTTGTATTCCCTGTTCGCCTCGAAAGACTCGGTCTCTTGAGCCTGTCCCTCAAGTTGATTTGCGGTCATGAAGCGATCCTGGGCTGGCGAGAACTGCGGGCGCTTGAACGATTTTCGGCAATGAAAGCAGGCGAACTGGAGAGGTACGCCGATGCTCTTCATGACGGCTAACACCTATTAAGCCTCAATAACGAGGCGATGCGCCGATGCTCCCGCTGGCTTGGTCGGCCGTCAAGCTCCGGGGCGCCTCGCCTGAGAAGGCTATTGGCTGTGCCGAGACTCGGGGCGATAAGTGGCCATCCGGGTTTATGCCTGTCGAATGATCGATAAGACGGAACTGGAGGGGATTCGATGGATAAGCCCTGAGACTTTTTCTCGGCTTGCCGGCGTCTGGCAGCGGTCCGGGCGCGAAGTGGCCCTAGCCAGCCGAAGACAGCTTGAGCCCCACGATTCCAGCCACCACCAGCACGATGCTCACGATCCGCAGCGTCGACACCGGTTCCTTGAACAACACCATGCCGGCAATGGCGGCACCGACGGCGCCGATGCCGACCCAGATGCCGTACGCGGTGCCCAGGGGAATCTCGCGCATCGACAGGCTCAGCAGGTAGAAGCCGACGACCATCGCGACCACGGTCAGCACGCTGGGCAGGGGTCGGGTGAAGCCTTCGGTGTATTTCAGGCCCACGGCCCAGCCCACTTCCAGCAGGCCGGCCAGGACCAGGAACAGCCAGTTCATCTTTCGTCTCCTCGCGTCAGTAACGCGACCAGGTTTGTCGCAGCCCGACCAAGTGCACCAGGCCGATGGTTAGGCAGATGCCGGAGCTGAACGCCCAGAAGGTCGGGCTGTTGCCGGGGAAATAGGGCATCAGGAAATAGAAGCCCAGGCCGCGCGCCAGGTAGCTGCCAGTGACGATGCACAGCACGAAGCGAAGCAAGGGCAGCCTTCGGATGAGTCCCGCGCCGGAAAGGGCGTAGGCCGACCAGATGAACAACATGGCCGCGATCACCAGGGTGGCCACCGTCGGGTACCAGTGACCGGCCAGGTGCATCTGCGCCATCTGTTCGCCAGCGCCCAGGAACCGGTACCAGGGCGCGCCGAAGACGATGCAGCCCAGGTGGGCGACTGCGGCCAGCGCGCTGAGGATGCCGCCCGCCAGCAGGAACGGGTTGGGCCGGCGCCGAAGCGAGGGCTCAGCCGGCATCTTTTTTCACGAAGCCCGACTTGAGCTTCATCGGGCCAATGCCCTCGATGCGGCAGTCGATGTCGTGGTCGCCGTCCACCAGGCGGATGTTGCGCACCTTGGTGCCGATCTTCACCACCGAAGACGAGCCCTTGATCTTGAGGTCCTTGACCACGACCACGGTGTCGCCGTCGGCCAGCGCATTGCCATTGGCGTCGCGCACGACCTTCGCTTCCTCTCCGGCTTCGGCGGTTTCGCCGGGCGCCCATTCGTGGCCGCATTCCGGGCAGACCAGCATCAGGCCGTCCTGGTAGGCGTACTCCGACGCGCAGGCCGGGCAGGGCGGCAGCGTGCTCATGCGCCCACCTCGACCCGGTCGACCTTGGTGAAACCGCGCGGCAGCAGGTTGCCGCGGCTGGCGCGGCTGCCTTCGTAGGCCTGCAGGTCGCGCCAGCTCAGCACCAGCTTCTGCTTGCCGCTGTAGACGGTGAGTTCGCCGCCCTGGCGCACGCTGGCGATGGCGACCACCTTTTCCTGGCCGGACTTGAGCTTGGCCGGCGGAATCTGCACCAGCTTGTTGCCCTTGCCCTTGTCGAGTTCGGGCAGCTCGGCCAGCGGGAAGGCCAGCAAGTGGCCGGCGCTGGTGATCGACACCACCCAGTCGGTCTTGATGTCCGTCACCAGTGCGGGTGTCAGCACCTCGCCGTCGCCGGGGTTGAGCAGCGCCTTGCCGGCCTTGTTTCGGCCGGTGAAGTTTTCGAAGCGGGTGACGAAGCCGTAGCCGTAGGACGAGGCCAGCACGAAGCGCGCGTCGTTCTCGCCCGCGGCCAGGGCGACGAAGCTGGCGCCAGACGGCGGGCTGAAGCGGCCGCTCACCGGCTCACCGTTGCCGCGGGCGCTGGGCAGCGAATGAGCGATGGTGGAATAACTGCGGCCGGTGGAATCCAGGAAGGCCACCTGCTGGTTGCTGCGCCCGCGCACGGCCTGCAGCAGACCGTCACCTTCGCGGTAGCTCAGGCTGGCGGCGTCGACGTCGTGGCCCTTGGCGGCGCGGATCCAGCCCTTCTTCGACAGCACGATCGTGACCGGTTCGCTGGGCACCAGGTCGGTTTCGCTGATGGCCTGCGCAGCCTCGCGTTCAACCAGCGGCGAACGACGCTCGTCGCCGAACTTCTTCGCGTCCGCCAGCAATTCGTCCTTGACCTGCTTCTTGAGCTTGGCCTTGCTGCCCAGGATGGCGCTGATCTTCTCGCGCTCCTTGGCCAGTTCGTCCTGCTCGCCGCGGATCTTCATTTCTTCCAGGCGGGCCAGCTGCTTGAGCTTGGTGTCGAGGATGTAGTCGGCCTGGTCTTCGCTGAGCCCGAAACGCGCCATCAGCACCGGCTTGGGCTCGTCCTCGCTGCGGATGATGCGGATCACTTCGTCGAGGTTGAGGAAGGCAACCAGCAGGCCTTCGAGCAGGTGCAGGCGGCGCTCGACCTTGTCCAGGCGGTGTTTCAGGCGCCGCGCCACGGTGTCGGTGCGGAACAGCAGCCACTCGGCCAGGAAGTCGCGCAGGTTCTTCACCTGCGGCCGGCCGTCGAGGCCGATGATGTTGAAGTTCACCCGGAAGCTCTTTTCAAGGTCTGTGGTGGCGAACAAATGGCCCATCAGGCCTTCGAAGTCGACGCGGTTGCTGCGTGGCACCAACACCAGGCGCACGGGGTTCTCGTGGTCGGACTCGTCGCGCAGGTCCTCGAGCCAGGGCAGCTTCTTGGCGCGCATCTGCTGCGCCACCTGTTCCATGATCTTCGACGGCGACACCTGGAAGGGCAGGTGGGTGATGACCAGGTTGCTGCCTTCGCGAAGCCACTTGGCGCGGGCGCGCACGCTGCCGTGGCCGGTTTCGTAGATCGCGCGCAGATCGGCGGCGCTGACGACTTCATTGAGGTTGTGCGGCGGGATGTCGGTGGCCATGCCCACCGCGATGCCGGTGGTGCCGTTGAGCAGCAGGTGCGGCAGGCGCGCCGGCAGCCAGCTCGGTTCCTGCAGGGTGCCGTCGAAGTTGGGCACCCAGTCGGCGGTGCCCTGGGCCAGTTCGCCCAGCAGCACTTCGGCGATGGGCGTGAGCTTGGACTCGGTGTAACGCATGGCCGCAAACGACTTGGGGTCGTCGGTGGAACCGAAGTTGCCCTGGCCTTCGATCAGCGGGTAGCGATACGAAAACGGCTGGGCCATCAGCACCAGCGCTTCGTAACAGGCGCTGTCGCCGTGCGGGTGGAACTTGCCGATCACGTCGCCGACGGTGCGCGCGCTCTTCTTGGGCTTGGCGGTCGCGCCCAGGCCCAGTTCGCTCATGGCGTAGATGATGCGCCGCTGCACGGGCTTCAGCCCGTCGCCCAGGAAGGGCAGCGCGCGGTCGAGCACCACGTACATCGAATAATCGAGGTAGGCGCGTTCGGCGTATTCGCGCAGCGGGATCTGTTCGAAGCCGTGGAAAACGGGGCGGGCAGGCTCGGTCATGCTTTACTCAGGTGGGAATTGGAACGATGGCCGCATTCTACCGGGCCAGGCAGGCCGGGTCCGCGTTTGATTCACAAGGAGCAAGGCCATGAGCTGGGTAGGGATCATCCTGGTAATCCTGGGCATCGTGCTGGCGATCAAGTTCACCGCGTTCGCGCTGCGGCTGGTCTTCATCGGGATCATCCTGGTCGGCCTATACCTGTTCCTGGGCCCGCTGCTGGGCTTCGGGTAAGCGGCCCTTCATTCCGCGAGCGCGTCGCCCCACTGGCGGGCACGGCGTGATGCCCCGTCGCCCGCTTCGGCGTGCGCCGGGTCGTCGCCGACCACGCGGTTGCGTCCGGCCCGCTTTGCCCGGTACAGCGCGGAATCGGCGCGGTGGAACAGGTCGCCCGCGTCGTAGCCGCGGCCCATGTCGGCCACCGCCACGCCCACGCTCAGGCTCAGCCCGTCCATCGGCGGCTGGGCGTCGGGTGCCCGCCAGACCAGGTCGAAGCGAAGCTGTTCGGCCAGGGCCTCGGCGGCCGGTTGGTCCATTCCTTCGCAGGCCACCAGGAATTCGTCGCCACCAAAGCGGCCCAGCAGGTCGACGCTGCGCAGCTTGCCGCGGGCGATGCCCGTCGCCAGGCGCAGGGCCTCGTCGCCGGCCAGGTGGCCCAGGCGGTCGTTGATGGCCTTGAAGTTGTCCAGGTCGAAAACCAGCAGCGCGACGATGCGGCCGTGGTTTTCCGCGTGTGAGAGCAGGGTGGCCAGCTCGGCGGCGAAGGCTTGCCGGGTCATTGCGCCGGTCAGCGGATCCACCGAGACGCGCTCTCGCAGGGCCAGGTGTTCGACCTCCAGCGCCTTCTGGCGGGCACTCATCTGCTGCTTTTCGCTGCGCAGGTGGCGAACGTGCCGGCTCAGGCGCAGCAGGCCCCAGGCCAGCAGCAGAACCGGGATGGCCAGTGCCCAGGTCCAGCGTGGCAGCCCGGTCGCTGTGTCGGGATTCGCGTCCTGCGGCCCTTTCCCCGGCGTCGCAGTCGTTTCCATCGCCATGAAGCGTTCGCGCGCACGCCGGGTGCCGGAGTCGGCGGCCAGCTGGCCCAGCTGGCCGAAGCTGGTCAGCCGGGCCCGGGACTCGAAGGCGCGCTTGCTGGCCGACAGGGCCTCGTCGCTGCGGCCCAGGGCTGTCCAGGCCTTTTCCTGCTCAAGCGACACGTCCTGCAGCAAGCGGTCGAGCTTGAGCTCCTCGCCTACCGCATGGGCGGCGGCCAAGGGTTCGATCGCCTGGGCAGGGCGCCCCATGCCGACCAGTGCCCGCCCGAGCGCCAGGTTCAGATCCGAAGCGAGCACGCGCTCGTTGATGGCGGTGGCACGCAGAAGGCCATCGCGCAAGGTGGAAAGGCCTTGTTCGGCCTCGCCGCGGGCGACCAGGGCCTGCCCCAGGGCGAGGCTGGCGAGCGCAGGGCCCAGTTCGCCGCCGTTGCGTGTGAACGCGGCCTGGGCGGCGCGGGCATCGGCCAGGCTGGCATCGGTTTGTTCCAGCGCCAGGTGGATCTGTGCGCGCAGCACCAGGTTCAGGCCAAGTGGGAAATCCGGCGGCGCGTCTCCCATAAGGGCAATGGCTTGGTTGGAGGCCTGGAGCGCGGCCTCGTGGTCTTCCAGGTTCTGGAACAATTTGGCCAGCGAATAATGACTCTCGGACTGGTCCATGGCGTGGCCAGCGGCCCGCAGCTTTTCCAGGGCGCTGACCTGCAGCTCCACGGCGTCGGCGTAGAGGCCGCGTGTTTCCAGGATGCGGGCCAGGGCCCGTTCGCCGAGCGCGACCTGGCGGGTGGCGCCGATCTCGCGCCAAAGGGTTATCGCTTCCCGGATCTGGCTTTCGGCATCGTCGAGCTGGCCTTGTGCCTGGGCTGCCAAACCCAGGCCGTAGTACGAACTCGCTTCCTCCCGGCGGTCGCCCCAGCGCAGGGCATCGGCCAAGGCTTCTCGTTCCAGCGCGATCACGGCCGCTGTGTCGCCGCGGCGATAGGCATCGTCGCTCAGCGCCGATAGCGCCTGGAAACGGTCGCGCCGGAACGCCGCCTGCCCGGACACGTCGGCAGCGCGACGGATCCAGGCCGCTGCGTCCGGAGATCGCGCGGCGCGGGTGAAACGGGCCTGTGAAACGGCGAGCCGGACGCGACCGTGCTCACCACCAGCCGCCGTGGCCAGCGTGGATAGCCAGGGTGACGCATTCGCCTGCCAGGCCAGCAGGATTTCGGCGGCGGCGGGGTCGGGCTGGCCGGGGCCGGATGGTGTCGGCTGGGCGAGGGCGGGCAGGGCCAAAGCCAGCAACAACGCGGCTGCCCGGCAGGGCGGGCAGCGGGCGCAGGCGAGCTGGTCAGGGCCTTCGAGCGGCGGCATTGGCCGAACATTAGCCCGTTAGTGCAAGTGTCTCCAGTCCCGCCGGCCGTATCCGCCGGCCTTGTTATGCTTCCGGCCTTCCCCCGCCTGGTTGCCGATGATCCCCCAGCTCAACATCTCCCGTGCCCGCTTGGCCTTGATCCTGGGTGGGCTGGCGATGTTCGGGCCGTTTTCGATCGACACCGTGTTCCCGGCCTTCCTGGTGATGGCCGACGACCTGGGCGTGGGCAAGGTGGCCATGCAGCAGACGATCAGCGTGTACCTGATCGGCTACGCGGCGATGTCGCTGTTCCACGGGCCCATTTCCGACGCCATCGGCCGAAAGAAGGTCATGCTGGCGGGCATCGTGCTGTTCACACTGGCCTCGGTCGGCGCGGCGCTTGCCCAGGACATGCCGACGATGCTGGCGTACCGGTTCATCCAGGGCCTGTCCGCGGGCGTGGGCATGATCGTCGGCCGTGCCGTTATCCGCGACTGCCTGCAGGGCGACGATGCCCAGCGCCTGATGAGCCACATCTCGATGATCTTCGGCATCGCCCCTGCCATCGCGCCGGTCATCGGTGGCTGGATACTGGGTTTCTCCGACTGGCACGGCATCTTCTGGTTCCTGGCCGCCTTCGGCGTGCTGCTGCTGGTGGCCACCGCCTGGGGCCTGCCCGAAACCCACCCGACGGCCGACCGCACGCCCTTGCATCCGGTGACGCTGGCACGCGACTACGGGGCGATGCTCGGCAACCGCAGCTTCCGCCTGCTGGCCCTGGTCAGCGTGTTCAACTTCGGTGCGCTGTTCCTCTACATCGCTTCGGCACCGGCATTCGTCATGGACCTGCTTGGCCTGGGCGAACAGGACTTCGTCTGGTTCTTCGCGCCGACGATCGGCGGCATGATGCTTGGCGCCTGGTTCAGCGGCCGGGCCGCGGGGCGCATGCCCGGACGGCGCTTGGTGGGCTGGGGCTTCCTCTTTTGTGGCATCGCCGCCGCCTACAACATCGGCTACAACGCGCTCACGACCTCGCCCACCTTGCCCTGGGCCGTCCTGCCGACGGCGCTGGGCGCCTTCGGCATCGCACTGGTCTTTCCGATCGTGACGCTGGGCCTTCTGGACATGTACCCGCGCCAGCGCGGAGGCGCTTCGTCCATGCAGGCTTTCATCGGCCTGCTCTCAAACGCGCTGATCGCCGGCGTGCTGTCGCCGATGGTCAGCCACAGTGGCCTGGCACTGGCGCTGACCGCAGCGGCCTTCACCGCGGTGGCCTTCGGCCTGTGGCGCTGGTACCTGGCACACAGCACTCGCTGCCCGGACCCCGACGCCGCCATCGCAAGGCACGAGCCGACCGACAAGATGTAGCGGGTACGTGTCGCGGCGGCGTTGCGGTTTCAGGGCGGATCTGACAGCCGTTGCAGGGGCGAGTCCTGTCGGAACCAGACGTTGCCCTGGCCATCGTCCAGCCACAACTCGACGCGATCTTCGCCGCCCTCGTTCCACCGCAGCTGCACTTCGCCGACGGGCCGCGTTTCGTAGGGCCCGGGTTCGCAGCTGCGGCAGTAGCCGCGGTAATCGTGCAGGTCCATTGTCACGAGCCCCGCAGCTGCCGGGCCACGGACGCTGCCAAAGGCCCAGCGTCCCGTGCCGGTGGCATCGTAGTAGTAGAGGATCGCCACGGAGACGTCCTCGCCGCCATAGGCATGGCTCTGCAGGGAGAGCCCCCAGCCGCTGTCTTGTTCGCCGGCGTACCAACTGCCGGTGCAGTCGGGCTCGGCGCGCTCGTGGCCGGCGACGGGCAGGGGTTCCAGGCACCAGTGCAGGGTTTGGCCGTCGATCCGCGCCTCCATCGCCACCAGGGTCAGCGCGTCTGCGCGATCGACCCCATCCAGGCAAGCGGCGTGGCTGGCAGGGTCGTCGAAGCGAAGATCGATCCGGTCACTGCTGTCGCCTGCCGGGCGCTGCCGCGGCAACCGTTCCGGCTCGTAGTCGAACCGTGCAACCGGCACGGACAGGATGCCGCCCTCGGCCTGCCCGACGCCAAATAGCCACTCGGTGCGCCGGTCCTCGGCGTAGCTGTACATCAGGACCATGATGCTGTCGGCAACGGTCTGCAGGTCGATGCCGTGTCCATCGCGCGCCCGGTCGTACCAGAGACCCCGCAAGGTTGGCAGCGGCTGGGGCACGGCTTCACCGCCGAAGTGGCCCACGTGCCTGGGTCCCATGCCCTGCGCGATCACTTCAGGCGCGATGCCCGGACCTTCCGCAGTGCCGGAAAGACGCCAGCCGTTGCCCAGGTTGCCGTCATGGCAGTCCAAACCCTGGCCAATGCAGGTGTCGACGATGGCCTGCATCGCCTCCGGGTGCCAACCATTGACCCAGTCACCGTGCAGCGATGCGCCGCCTGGCGTCGCCGTGCCTGCCTCATAGGCATCCGAGGACAGTCGCCAGCCGCGGGTGCTCTGCGTCGCCGGGTCGGTGTTCTCGGGCTTCACCGGGAATGCGTAGTGGTAGCTCACGCGCACCACGGGCACCGGGTGTGATGCCGGGCAGGTCGGATTGCGGCCATTGGCATCGGTTTCCGGATACGCCATGTGGCTGCGATGGTCTTCGCTGTCGAGATCGACACCGTTCAAGCAGCTTGGGAAAAAGACGTCGGCGCGCAGGCGGTCGGGCAGGGTGCACTCGGGGATCGTGGCTGAGAAGCGGGCATTGTCGGCGTCGCTGCTTTGCCAGGTCTGGCAGTGCCAGCGAATGACGGCGCTCGATTGCGGCGTCGAAGGCGTTGCGCGCATGTCTCCCGCAATCATGCCCAGGCCCGCGGGCAATGGCTGGATGGCTTCAAGGTCGTCAATGCCGGCGGAGTAGTAGAAAACTTCATGCGCCTCGTCGTCGCCGCCCACCACCGCCTCGACCTGGATCCAGGCCGGTTCGCCGAAGCGGTCGTGCTCGCGACTGCCGTCCGCGGCGTACTTCGGGGCCAGGACGGCGGGCACCCAGTAGGCGCTTCGGTTGAGGTCGTTCCCCTGGCAGCTCGACACCCGGCCATCCCCGCGCGCCGGCGTACGGTGCATCGTCTGGATGGTCGTGCCGGCATTCACGTCGAAAAGCCCGTAGAACCGGTGCAGGTGTGCCGCCCATGCGCGCCCCGGATAGACCAGCGGATCGTCGTAGGCAGCATGGGAAAAATCACAGTTGATGCGCAGGATGCCGCGCCAGCTGTTGGGCGCGACCGGCGCGGGGACCTGGCTGGTGCGTTGCAGGTCGGGATGGTTGCCGCCCGCGATCGAAGACTGCGTCCAGCGATGTTCCGCCAGTTCGCCACGGCTTCCGTCGAGCGCCAGGGCGCGGACCTGTATTGAATGTTCCCCGGGTGCCAGACCGAACACGGTCGTCGGGGACGCGCAGGCTGCGAACCCTGCGCCGTCGAGCGAGCATTCGAAGCTCTGCGCACCATCGGCCTGGAAGGCGAGTGTGGCGTGCGCGCTGCTCGTGGTTGTCGGCGGCGCTTCGGTGAATCGTGTCGCGAGCGACTGCGCAAATGCGGCGGGTGAAACAGCCAGGGTCAACACGGCCAGGGCAAAGCGAGAGCGCATGGGAGTCCTCCTCGTGAGTCCTCCAGAACGCGCTTTGCCCGATGGCGTTTACCGGGCGGGAAGAAAAAACGGCCGACGGGTCGCCCCGCCGGCCGTTGATTCAGCTTGCAGCAACAGTCATCAGGACTTGGCCGGCTCCCAGCCGCAGGTCTTGCCCTGGTTCTGTTCGGTCAGCCAGGTCTGCAGCGGCTGGAAGTATTCCAGCACCGCCGAAGCGTCCATCTGCTCGCCGCCGGTCAGCTCCTTGAGCGTCTGCTGCCAGGGCTGGCTGGAACCACGCTGCATCATCGCCCAATAACGCTGGCCCGCTTCCGGGTTGTCGGCGAAGTTGCAGGTGTACAGCGGGCCTTCGTGGCCGGACGCATCGCACAGCGACTTGTAGAACTGGAACTGCAGCACGTGCGACAGGAAGTAGCGCGTGTAGGGCGTGTTGCCCGGCACGTGGTACTTGGCGCCCGGGTCGAAGAAGTCTTCGCCGCGGGCGGGGCCGGCCGGCGCCACGCCCTGGTACTTGGCCTTCAGTTCCCACCAGGCACTGTTGTAGTTGTCCGGCGTGATCGAGCCATCGAACACGCCCCAGCGCCAGCGGTCGATCAGCAGGCCGAAGGGCATGAACGCGACCTTGGCCAGGGCCATGCGCATCTGGTTGTTGATCACCGCTTCTTCGCTGACCGTCGGCTGGTCGACCAGGCCGATCGAGGCCATGTATTCCGGGGTCATGGAAAGCACGATGGTGTCGCCGATGGCTTCATGGAAACCGTCGTGCGCGCCGCCCTGGAAGATCGGCGCCTGGTCCTTGTAGGCCAGGTAGTAATAGATGTGGCCAAGCTCGTGGTAGATCGTGGTCAGCTCTTCCTCGGTGGGCTTGATGCACATCTTGATGCGCACGTCGCTGCCGTCGGTGTCCATCGGCCAGGCGCTGGCGTGGCAGACCACGTCGCGGTCGCGCGGCTGCACCAGCATCGAACGCTCGTAGAACGATTCCGGCAGCGCCGGCATGCCCAGGCCGGTGTAGAAACCTTCGGCCAGCTTGGTCATGCGGGTGGCGATTTCCAGGTCGGCCTGGCGCTCGATCTCCACCTGCTGGGCGGCGGTCAGGTTGCGCATGCCGCCGGCCTTGGCCACCAGGTCGGACAGGATGTCCTGGCGCTGTTTTTCAAGCGCGCCGTTGACGTCCAGGCTGCCGACGCCATCGTAGGGCTGCAGCAGCGGCCAGAGGTTGCCCCAGTCCTGCTGCCACAGGTTGCCGGTGAGGTGGGCGGGGATCATGCCGTTGATCGAACCCTTCTCGCCGTACTTTTCCTCGAGCTTGCCGCGGGTGTAGCACTGCAGCTGCTCGTACAGCGGCTGCACCTGGCCCCAGAGGCGGTCGGCCTCGGCCTGGAAGTCGGCGGCGGGCATGTCGTAACCCGCGCGCCAGACGTCGCCGGTGTTTTCGAAGCCCATCTCGACGGCGCCTTCGTTGGTCAGCTCGACGAAGCGCTGGTAGTCCTTGCGCATCGGCACGGCGATCGAATGCCAGCCTTCCCAGGCGGCGCGCATCTCGTCGTAGCTGCTGCCGTCGGTGTCGGCGAGGATCTCGCTGACCTGGCCGATGTCCTTGCAGTCTTCACCCACGCACCACTTGCCCGAACCGTAGGTCGCGCCCATGCGGCTGGCGATTTCGGTCAGTTCCTTCAGCTTCGCCGGGTCGCGCGGGGCGGGCATCGACGAGCTGGTCTTGAGCAGGTGCAGGGCGCGCGCGGTGGCGCCGTCCAGGCCTTCGGTGTCATAGCCCTTGGCCTGGGCGATGAATTCGTTGTTCTTGGTCAGCCAGCGTTCGTTGGCGGCCGACTCGACCCGCTGGCTGTCGGAGTTGATGTAGGTGGAACCAAGCCACGCGGCCGAGGTCAGCTCGGGCGTCATCTCTTCGATGGTGGTGTTGACGCGGCCGACGAAGGCGTCGGCGGACTCGGACTTGGCGGCATCGGCCGGCGCGGCAGCGCTGTCGGCGGACTTGTCATCGGACTTGCTGCAGCCGGCAAGGGCAAGCAGGCCGGCGGAAATGGCGAGCGCCAGCAGGGCGCGGTGGGATTTCACGGGTGTGCTCCAGAGGTTCAGTGGGAAACCACCCCCGAGCCTATCCCTAAATCGGGTCGGAGACCATTTCCAGGCCCCGGGCGGCCAGGAAGGCCCGGGCGTCTTCGGCGTCGTTCTCGAACCAGGCCCGGGCCGAGCCCAGGCGGAAGGTGTAGCCCCAGGCGTCCATGTCGGCCATCAGCCGGTCGCGGCCGACGCCGGGCAGGCGGTCTGCCAGCAGGATCTGCAGGCAGCAGGTGGCGTCTTCCTCGGCGACGGAGTCGGTGGCATCGGTATGGACCCGGGCGCGCCGCTCGGGCGGCATCACGATCAGGTGGCAGGCCTCGTGCAGCAGGGAATGCACGGGGGTGTCGGCGCGGGCATACACCGTAGTGCCGACCAGCCCGGCCTCGCATTCGCCCCAGTAGCTGCCGGGGATGGGCTCGCCGTCGGGCACCGGTGCAAGCACCAGCCCGAACTCCGCCAGCAGTGCCGCCGGGGCCTGCAGGCCGATGTCGGCCAGCCGCAGCACGTCGGCCCCGGAAGCAGCAACGGCACCGGCGGGCGCCGGTGCCGTCGTGGACTCGCCGGTCATGTCCGGGTCAGCCGTTGGCGGCGGCCGGTTTTTCCGGCAGGGCGACGGAGATGTCCAGCAGTTCGCTGTCGCCGTCCTTGTGCAGGTCCACCTTCACCGCGTCGGCGTCGACGTTGATGTACTTGCGGATCACTTCCAGCAGCTCGCGCTGCAGCACCGGCAGGTAGTCGGGTGCGTTGCGCAGGCTTCGTTCCTGCTGGATCAGGATCTGCAGGCGATTCTTGGCCGTGCTGGCGGTGTTCTTGTTGCGCTGGGTGAGGAAGTCAAAAAGGCCCATGGCTCAAGCTCCGAACATCTTGGAGAAGAAGCCCTTCTTCTCGACAGTGGTGAATCGCATCGGGCGCTCTTCGCCCAGGATGCGGGCGACGGCGTCGGTGTAGGCCTGGCCGGCCGGCGAAGCCTCGTCCAGGATCACCGGCACGCCGGCGTTGGAGCTTTGCAGCACCTCGGGCGATTCGGGGATGACGCCGACGACTTCAAGGCCCAGGATTTCCTGCACGTCCTTGATCGACAGCATGTCGCCGGCTTCGACGCGGCGCGGGCTGTAGCGGGTAAGCAGCAGGTGTTCCTGCACGCGGCCACCGTCTTCGGCCTTCTTGGTCTTGCTCGAAAGCAGGCCCAGGATGCGGTCGGAGTCGCGCACCGAGCTCACTTCCGGGTTGACCACCACCACCGCGCGGTCGGCGAAGTACATGGCCAGGAACGCGCCCTTTTCGATGCCGGCCGGGCTGTCGCAGACGATGAAGTCGAAACCCTCGTCGCCCAGGTCCTTGAGCACCTTTTCGACGCCTTCCTTGGTCAGCGCGTCCTTGTCGCGGGTCTGCGAGGCAGCCAGCACGAACAGGTTCTCGAAGCGCTTGTCCTTGATCAGGGCCTGGCGAAGGCTGGCTTCGCCGTTGACCACGTTGACGAAGTCGTACACGACTCGGCGCTCGCAGCCCATGATCAGGTCGAGGTTGCGCAGGCCGACGTCGAAGTCGATGACGGCGGTCTTCTTGCCGGCCCGGGCCAGGCCACAGGCCAGGCTGGCGCTGGAGGTCGTCTTGCCGACGCCGCCCTTGCCCGAGGTCACCACGATGATTTCAGCCACTAATGTTCTCCGTAACGCGTTTGCGCCCTGGGGGCGTCTGTTGTTGGGGGGTCAGCCGAGCTGTTCGATCCGCAGCTTGTCATGCTCGAGCCAGATCTGCACGGGCTTGCCCAGCAGTTCCCTGGGTATTTCCTCGAGCACCTTGTAGTGGCCGGCGACGGCCACCAGTTCGGCATGGAATTCACGGCAGAAGATGCGCGCGGAGGTCACGCCCGAGGCGCCCGCGAGGGCGCGCCCGCGCAGCGCGCCGTAAACGTGGATCGAGCCGTCGGCGATCACCTCGGCCCCGGCGCCGACCGTGGCGCACAGGGTGAGGTCGCGGTCCTGGGCATAAACCTGCTGGCCTGAACGCACCGGGTGCAGGTGCACCAGGCCGGGTTCGGCCCGGGCCGCCGGGGCCGGCGCGGGCGCGGCTTCCGGCGCCGGAGCCGCCGGGGCCGGGGCCGGCGCAGGCGAGGGAGCGGCCGGCAGTTCGCCGTCGCGTTCGTAGGAGGCGCGGAACTTGGCCAGCAGGGGCAGGCCCACTTCCTGGCTCAGGGCTTCCACGGCGCTGGTGCCGTAGGCCAGGGCCACCGGCAGCACGCCGGCGCCGCGCAGGGCGTCAAGCAGGGCGCGGGTCTGGCCGGCGTCGGGGCACTGGCTGAGGCCGCCGAAGTCCACCACCACCGCGGCGCGGGCGAAAAGCTTGGGCGCGCGGCGGACGCGGTCGGCCATTTCTTCGGCCAGGCGCTTGGGGTCGAGTGTGCGCACGCGCAGGTTGGCGATGCCCACCTGGCCGAACTTCAGCTCTCCGGCCTGTTCGTAATCGGGGTTGGCTGCCATCTCAGGTTCCCGTCGCCAGGACCGGCCGGCGGCCGGGCAGGGGGCGGGCGCGCAGCCAGTCCACGTCGGGCAGGCGCCCGCCGTAGGTTTCGGCCACGAAGGGGTAGCTGCACATTTCCTTGAGCAGCATCGAGGCGCGGATGTCGTTGGCCGCCATCACGTTCTGGCCGACTTCGCGGAAGCCGAAATGGCCGTGGAACAGCAGGGCCGGGTCGTTGCCGGTCTGCAGGAAGACCTCGCAGGCCAGCAGCGGCCGGCGCACTTCGGCAAAACTCTGGACGTCGGCATAGAAGGCCCGGCCGCGGCCGCCGCCGCGGCGGGGCCGGGCGATGACGATGCGGTCGATGTACAGGAAGTCCGGGTAGCGTTCCCGGAACCACAGGAAATTGGGACTGTCGTGCGGCGCGTCGGGGCCCAGGGCCACCAGGAAGCCTGACACCAGGCCGTCCTGTTCGACGACCCGGAAATATTCAGCGTGTTCCCAGAAAAAGCGGGCCTTGGCCAGGTCC
>NZ_CAXBJS010000048.1:0-17395 GCF_963976025.1 uncultured Arenimonas sp. | reverse complement strand
AGGATGACCCAGCCTGAGGAGAAGGAGACGAGCGCGGCGGTGAAGCCGTCGTCGAAGCGCTGCCCGAGCTCGCCGTTGACCCGCGACTGCGTCGCGACGCCGACACCGGCGGCGATCGTCGCGGCCACCGCGTCGGTCGCCGGCTTCGCTGCCCGGCGTGTCACCAGCTTGCGCAGCGCCACGTAGAACACCGGCGTCAGCAGCAGTCCGAACAGCGTCACGCCCAGCATGCCGGCAAACACCGTGATGCCCGTGGCCGAGCGCACTTCGGCGCCGGCCCCCGAAGCGAACACCAGCGGCACCGTGCCGGCGATGAAGGCGATCGAGGTCATCACGATCGGCCGCAGCCGCAGGCGGCAGGCTTCGAGCGCCGCTTCGACGATGCCGCGGCCCTGCAGCTCCAGTTCGCGGGCGAACTCGACGATCAGGATGGCGTTTTTGCAGGCCAGTCCCATCAGCACCACCAGCCCGACCTGCACGAACACGTTGTTGTCTCCGCCGGTCAGCCAGACGCCGGCGAGGGCGGAAAGCAGGGTCATCGGCACGATCAGGATCACCGCCAGCGGCAGGGTCCAGCTTTCGTAGAGCGCCGCCAGCACCAGGAAGGCCAGCAGCACCGCCAGCGGGAAAACCACCAGCACCGCATCGCCCTGGGTCGCCTGCTGGTAACTGAGGTCACTCCATTCAAAAGCCATGCCCGGGGGCAGGGCCTGCGCCGCGATCTTTTCGACCTCGGCCATGGCCTGTGCCGAGGACAGCACGCGCGGGTCGGCTTCGCCCAGGATGTCGGCGGCCGGGTAGCCGTTGAAGCGGATCACCGGATCGGGGCCGAAGGTGCGCCGGATGTTCACCACGCTGCCGATCGGCACCATCTCGCCGCGGTCATTGCGCGTGCGCAGCCTGGCGATGTCCTCGACGTCGTCGCGGAAGTTGCCGTCGGCCTGGGCGATCACCTGCCAGGTGCGGCCGAACAGATTGAAGTCGTTGACGTAGGCCGAGCCCAGGTAGGTCTGCAGCGTGTCGAAGACTTCGGTCAGCGGCACGCCCTGCGCCTTGGCCTTCACCCGGTCGACCTCGGCCTCGAGCTGGGGCACGTTGGCCTGGTAGCTGGTGATCGGGAAGCCCATTCCGGGTGACTGCGAGGCCACGCCCTGGAACGCCGCGACGGCGTCCTGCAGCGCGCCATAACCCAGCCCGGCGCGGTCCTCGATGAACAGCGAATAGCCCGAGCCATTGCCCAGGCCCTGGATCGGCGGCGGCATCAGGGCGAAGGCAAACCCCTCCTCGATGCCGGCGATTTGCTGGTTGAGCCGGGCGGTAATCTCCGCGGCGCTCAGCGAACGTTCGTTGGCAGGCTTCAGCGAGAAGAAGGCCACGCCGCTGTTGGGGGTATTGGTGAACTGCAGCGGGTTGAGGCCGGGGAAGGCCACTTCGCTTTCGACGCCTTCGATCTGCATGGCCATTTCCGCCACCCTGGCCAGTGCCCGGTCGGTGCGTTCGATGGACGCGCCTTCGGGCAGCTTGACGCCGGCGATCAGGTACAGCTTGTCCTGCACCGGAATGAAGCCACCCGGCACCGCCGAGGAAATCGCCACCGTGGCGGCCAGCAGCGCGGCGTAGACCGCGAACACCGCGCCGCGCCGGCCGAGGATGCGCGACACCGAACGGCCATAGGCCTCCGAGCTGCGTCCGAAGAAGCGGTTGAAGGGGCGGAAGATCCAGCCGAACAGGCGGTCGATGAGCCGGGTCGGCGCGTCGGGCGCCGCGCCGTGCGGCTTGAGCAGCCGCGCTGCCAGCGCCGGCGACAGGGTCAGCGAGTTGATCGCCGAGATCACCGTCGAGATGGCAATCGTGACCGCGAACTGCTTGTAGAACTGCCCGGTGACGCCATCCAGGAAGGCCATGGGCACGAATACCGCGCACAGCACCAGGGCGATGGCGATGATCGGCCCGGACACTTCGCGCATGGCCTGGTGGGCGGCGGCCAGCGGCGCCAGGCCTTCGGCGATGTTGCGTTCGACGTTTTCCACCACCACGATCGCGTCGTCCACGACGATGCCGATCGCCAGCACCAGCCCGAACAGGGTCAGCGTGTTGATTGAAAAGCCCAGCAGGTGCAGCACGGCGAAGGTTCCGACCACCGACACCGGCACCGCGATCAGCGGGATGATCGAGGCGCGCCAGGTCTGCAGGAACAGGATCACCACCAGCACCACCAGCAAGGTGGCCTCGAGCAGGGTGGTCACCACCGCCTTGATCGAATCACGGACGAACACGGTGGTGTCGTAAACCGACTTGATCTCGACGCCCGGCGGCAGGCGCGGCGAGATTTCCTCCATCTTCGCCACGACGGCGTCGCGGATGTCCAGGGCGTTGGCGCCCGGGGCCTGGAAGATGCCGATCGCCGAGGCATTCATGCCGTTCAGGCGCGAGCGCAGGGTGTAGTCGCCGGCCGCCAGTTCGATGCGGGCGACGTCGGCGAGCTGCACGATTTCGCCGTCGGCGCCGGCCTCGAGCACGATGGCGCCGAATTCCTCCGGGGTTTCCAGGCGGCCGCGGGCGTGGATGGGCAGCAGGAAGTCGCTGCCGTTGGCCATTGGTTCGGCGCCCAGCTGGCCGGCGGAGACCTGCACGTTCTGTTCGCGCACGGCGCGCAGCACATCGCCGGCGGTCAGCCCGCGCGCGGCGATCTTCTCCGGGTCCAGCCAGATGCGCATGGCATAGTCGCCGCCGCCGAAGGCCTGGGCATCGCCGACGCCGGGAATGCGCGCCAGTTCGTCCTTGACGTGCAGGCGCATGAAGTTGCGCAGGTACAGCGAGTCGTACTTGCCGTCGGTGGACACCAGGTGCACCACCATCAGGAACACCGGTGACTGCTTCTGCGTGGTCACGCCCTGCCGGCGTACGTCCTCGGGCAGGCGTGCCAGCGCCTGGCTGACGCGGTTCTGCACGCGCACGGCGGCTTCGTCCGGATCCACGCCCGGCCGGAAGGTGACCGTGAGCTGCAGCACGCCGTCGGAGCCGGCGACCGACTTGACGTACATCATGTCCTCGACGCCGTTGATCGCCTCCTCGAGCGGCGTGGCCACGGTTTCGGCGATCACCTTCGGATTGGCGCCGGGATACACCGTGCGCACCACCACCGACGGCGGCACCACTTCGGGGTATTCGCCGATCGGCAGCGAAGGCAGTGCGACCAGGCCGGCCGCGAAGATGATGATCGACAGCACCGCCGCGAAGATCGGCCGGTCGATGAAGAAGCGGGAGAAGTCCATGGAAGCTCCGGGTCAGTTCGCGCTGGCGACCGCCGCGGCGGTCGCGAGGCTGGCCGGTTCGCCGGCCGGCTTGGGATCGAGCGGCATGCCCGGGAAGAAGATGCGCTGCACGCCGCCGACCACCACCTGGTCACCTTCGGACAGGCCCTGTTCGACCACGCGCAGGCCATCGACCAGGCGGCCCAGGCTGACGTCGCGGCGCTCGGCGGTGTTGTTTTCGCCGACCACGTAGACGTACTTGCGGTCCTGGTCGGTCAGCACGGCCTTGTCGTCGACCAGCAGAGCCGGTTCGGGGGCATTGGCCACCAGCTGCACCCGGGCGTACAGGCCCGGCGTCAGCGTCCGGTCGGGATTGGGCAGCACGGCGCGGGCGCGGATGGTGCCGGTGCGGGCATCGACCTGGTTGTCGATGAAGTCGAGTTCGCCTTCGTGCGGGTGGCCGGTTTCGCCGGCCAGCCCCACGTGCACCGGGTTGCGGGCGCCGCGCACGTTGCTGCCATTGCTGGTGTGGCGCAGGTAGGTCTGTTCGTCGCTTTCGAAATACACGTGCACCGGGTCGAGCGACACCAGCGTCGTGAGCACGGTGCTGTCGGGCGCGGCCAGGTTGCCGGTGGTCACCAGCGCGCGGCCCGCCATGCCGCTGATCGGCGCACGGACGCGGGTGAAGTCCAGGTCCAGCCGGGCCTGGGCCACCAGCGCCTGCGCCGAACGGACTTCCGATGCGGCCTGGGCAGTGGCGGCGCGGCGCTGTTCCAGCAGTTCCGCCGAGATCAGCTGTTCGGCGGCCAGCTGGCGCGCGCGCCTGAGTTCGCTGTCGGCCAGCGCGGCATGGCTGCGGGCGCGGCTGAGCTCGGCTTCGGCGCGGTCGAGTGCGGCGCGGTAGCTGCGGTCGTCGAGCACGAACAGCACCTGGCCCTTTTTCACTTCCTGGCCCTCGGTGAACTCGACGCTTTCGACGTAGCCCGAAACCCGCGGCCGCAGCTGCACGGTTTCGATGGCGGCAATCCGGCCGGTGAACTCGTCCCAGGGTGTGATGCTGCGCGACTCGACCGGTGCCACTGACACCTGGGCCGGCGCGATGGCGCCATGTTCCTGGGCCTGGCTGCCGCAGGCAGCGGTGATGGCGACGGCGAGGGCGAAGCCCGCGAGGTGGACGAGACGGGTGATCGGGCGTGCGTTCATGGCGATTTCTCGGAATGCAGTTCGGGGGAGGGGGACGGCCGGCTGTGTGCCTGCCGGCGGTCGAAGCGGACCACCGGCTCGGTGCCGGGCGATGCCAGCAGTTCGACCACCTGCAGGCCCAGTTCGGAAGGTTCCGGCCAGTCGGGGCAGGCGGCGTCGCCGCGTTGGCGGGTGCGCAGCGGCGCGCAGACCGACAGCTGTTGCACGCGCACCGGCGTGCCCAGGGTTTCTTCGCGCAGCGCCCGGCTGAACATGCGCAGCGCCGCCGAGGCCACCGAGGCGTGGCCATAACCTGCCCACGGCATGTCGGCAGCGGGCCCGCCGACCACCAGGTAGTGGCTGGCGAAGGGGCTTTCGGAAAGCAGGGGCAGCAGGTGGCGCGCCGCGACCAGGTGCGGGAAGACGCTGGCGTCGAGCGCTTCGCGCAGGAAGCGCGAATCGTGGTCGAGCAGCCGGCCCGGCATGAGTTCGCCGCCCAGCAGGGCGACCACGGCGCCCAGGGGGCGGCGAAGCAGGCGCACGGCGTTGGCCAGGGCAGCGCCCGCGGTTTCGGTGTGGGTGCTGCCCTGTACGCGCAGAAGGTCCGGACCGCCGGCGGGCGGCGAGGGCAGGTCGGCGAGGGATTGCGCCGCTGCCGACGCCGCGATCACCGGACGGCCGCTGGCCAGCAGGGCCGAAACGATGGCCGCGCCGGCTTCGCCGGCCGCGTCGAGCACCAGGGCCGGACGCGTGATTGTCCCGTTGGCGGGACGGTATAGCCCATTATCGGTACGAATCGGGACAATAGTCATGGCCGTGCCTGGAAGAGGGAGGGATCCGAACCTTGCCAATGGGGAGGGTTTGGCGGCAGGGCCCGGATCCGGGGTGGCTAATCTAGGCGCACGGATGGCACTTGATAAGTCCGTGAAGAAGGGAATAATTGTCCCGCCAGCGGGCCAATGGCCCGAACAAGGAGAAAGGCATGGCCCGCGATCTGAACGACACGCTGATATTCGCCAAGGTGGTTGAGCAGGGCAGTTTCACGGCCGCCGCCCGCACCCTGGGTTTGCCCAAGACCACGGTGAGCCGGAAGGTGCAGGAGCTTGAAGAACGGCTCGGCGCCCAGCTGCTCAACCGCACCACGCGCCGGCTCGGCCTGACCGAAGCCGGCGCCGTGTACCACGACCACAGCGTGCGCATCGCGCGTGAGCTCGAAGAAGCCGAAAGCGCCGTTGGCCAGCTGCAGGGCGGTCCGCGCGGCTGGCTGCGCGTTACCGCGCCGTATTCGATCGGGGTGATGTGGATCGCGCCGCTGCTCAGCGAGTTCCACCAGCGGCACCCGGAAGTGCGCATCGACATGAACCTGGGCAACGAAAAGCTGGACCTGATCGCCACCGAAACCGACGTGGCCCTGCGCATCGGCAGCCTGCCCGATTCGTCCCTGGTGGCGCGCCGGCTGCACAGTTTCCGGACCCAGGTGTATGCCAGCCCCGAATACGTCGCCCGCCACGGCGAACCGCTGCACCCGGACGACCTGCAGCACCACCGCGTGCTGGCGTTTTCCAAACAGCGCCACGGCAACCGCTATTGCTGGCCGCTGAGAGCGGCCGGCGAACAGGCAACGCAGGAATTCCTGGTCAACCCGATTTTCGTCGCCAACGATCCGGCGCCGCTGCAGGGCGCGATGCTTTGCGGCGAAGGCCTGCTGATGTCCACGGACGTCAGCATCAAACCCTTCGTCGAATCAGGGCGCGCGGTGCGCGTGCTGGCCGGATGGACCGGACCGCAGGTGGATTTCAATGCCGTGTTCACCCGCGGACGGGTACCGTCGCCGAAGGTCCGCGCCTTCGTCGATTTCCTGGTCGAACGCCTGAGCTTCGACGCCAACTACATGCTCAAGACCTGCCCGCAGGGCAGCGGGTTGACGTGCGAAAGCGGGGCCCTCGAACTTTCGGCGGTGCCGGAACAGTCCCGGCCGGCGCCGGTGGTGCCGGCCCGGCCCAGGTCGAAACCGGTCGCGGCCTAGTTGTCCCCGGCCTGCGGCAGCAGCCGCAGGTGGTGGAAGTCGAAGCTGAAATCGGTCAGCGAGGACGCCGCCTGCATGCGCAGTTCGCGCACCTTGCCGTCCGGGTCCAGGGCGAAGCTGGCGAAGGCATCGGCATTGAGCGCGCGGTCGTGCCAGCGCACCAGGAAGGTGTCGTGCTGCCAGTGTTCCAGCGTGCCCACCAGGGCCGGCGTGTGCGCGAAGCGCATCACCAGCTTGCGGCCTTCCACTGAAAGCGTGACGTCGCCGTACCAGGCGTCGCGATAGGTCGCTGCGTACTCTTCCAGGGGCAGCGAAGGCCGCGTGCGCCGGTCGCGCGCGGCCTGGTGTTTTTCCCAGGTTTCGTCGGCCTTTTTCCGCGATTTGGCGACGGCGGCCGCGTAGGCTGCCACCCAGTCCGTGTCCGGTGCCTGCAGGTAATGGTCCAGCGCTTCAAGCGTGACGGCCTGGAAGGCAGCGCCGGCCTCCTGGTTGGTCAGTACCACGATGCCCAGGTCGAGCTGCGGCACCAGCGTGACCCGCGAAACCATGCCCGGCCAGCCGCCGGTGTGCCAGACCAGGCGATGGCCGCGGTAATCGCTGATCGACCAGCCCTCACCGTAGCCGGCGAACTGGGGCAGCGCCGGCGCCAGTTCCGGCACGGCGGGTTCGGCGGGAATGCGGATGGGCGTCACCAGTTCCCACATGCCGCGATGGCGGGCGGCGCTGAACAGCCGGCGTTCGCTGCCGTCTTCGTTCTTGCCCAGTACGCCGCCATCGAGCTGGACCTGCATCCAGCGCGCCAAGTCGTCGACGCTGGCGTAGATGCCGCCGGCGGCCTGGTTGTTCGACCAGGTCATGGGCGGCACCGTCACCAGTTCGCCGGCGAAGCCCGGCTTGGCGTGGCCGGTGGCGGCATTGGCGCCTTCCGGCAGGTGGTCGCTGTTGACCACGGCTCCGTCCATGCCCACCGGCACGAAGATGCGTTCGCGCACGAAGTCGCCGTAGGACTGGCCGGACACGGTTTCGATCAGGCGCTGGGCCACGGCGTAGAGCACGTTGTCGTAGGCGTAGTCGGCGCGGAAGCTGGTGGCCAGCGGCACGTGCGCCAGCCGCCGGACGATTTCCTCGGTTGAATGTTCGCTGGCCGGCCAGAACAGCAGGTCGCCGGCACCCAGCGCCAGGCCGCTGCGGTGCGTAAGCAGGTCGCGCACGCGCATTTCGCGCGTGACGTAGGGGTCGGACATGCGGAAGCCGGGCAGGTGGTCGATGACCCGGTCGTCGAGGCCAAGCTTTCCGTCGTCGGCCAGGATCGACAGCGCCGCCGAGGTGAAGGCCTTGGTCTGCGAGGCGATGGCGAAACGTGTCTGCGCGTCCACGGCCGCGCCCGTGCGCTGGTCGCGTTCGCCGAAGCCGCGGGCCATCACGACCTCGCCGTCCTTGACGATGGCGATGGCGATGCCGGGCACGTCGAAGGTTTCGCGCGTGCGTTCGACGACCTCGTCCAGGGCGGGTGGCGTCGCCAGGGCGACGGGCGAGAACAGACAGAGGGCGAGGGCGGTCTTGCGCAAGCGGGCGGCTCCTTCCAAGGGTGCCGCCCGATTATGCCCAAGCGCCTCAGTCCAGGGGCGGCAGGTCGAACACGAGTACTTCGGCGCCGCTTCCCGCCGCCACCCGGACCCGCGGCTCGTCGCGGAACTTCAGCGCGTCGCCGGCCTGCAGGCGATGGCCGTTGACCTCCAGTTCGCCGCGCACCAGGTGCACGTAGGCAAGCCGGCCCGGGGCGATCGCCAGCTCCGCGGCTTCGTCACCGTCGAACAGGCCCGCGTACAGGCGCGCGTCCTGGCTGATCGGCACCGAGCCCTCGGCGCCGTCGCCGCTGGCGATCAGGCGCAGGCGGCCACGCTTGTCCGCGTCGGTGAAGGTCTTCTGCGCGTAGCCGGGTTTCACGCCCAGGGTGCGCGGGATGATCCAGATCTGCAGGAAGTGGGTTTCGCCCGTGGCGCTGTGGTTGTACTCGGAGTGGGTGACGCCGGTGCCGGCGCTCAAACGCTGCACTTCGCCCGGCACGATGCTGGCGGCGTGGCCCATCGAGTCCTTGTGGCCCAGCGCGCCTTCGAGCACGTAGCTGATGATCTCCATGTCGCGGTGGCCGTGGGTGCCGAAACCCTGACCCGGGGCCACGCGGTCTTCGTTGATCACGCGCAGCGGGCCCCAGTGCACGTGCTCGGGGTCGTGGTAACCGGCGAAGGAAAAGCTGTGCCAGGAATCAAGCCAGCCGTGGTTGGCATGCCCGCGTTCACGGGCCGGACGCAGGCTGATCATCGGGCACCCGGCCGGCGCTCGCCCAGCCAGCTGTCCGGCCCCAGCGAGCCGGCGAGGATGAAGATCAGGGCCAGGCCGAGCCGGGCGGGGAGTGTGGCCAGGGAAGACATGCTGCCTCCGGGGTGGGATGAGGTGGCCATTGTCGTTGGTAACGCAGGCAGGACAAATAGCCCAAATGACAACCTATCGTTGCAAGAATGTCACCGCCTTCCGGCCCATGCCGGTGCCTTCACACCTGCCTAGAATGCGTCCCGAAATCCATTGCTGAGGCCCTGTCCGGGCCGACCGGACGAGGATTCCCCCATGCGCATGATCAGTCTTGCCCTCGTTTTCCTACTGTTGTTGCCGGTTCCGCCGGCGCTGGCCGCCGACGCCCTGGGCGTGGTGGCGCCGGTGCTGGAAGAAGGCCGGGTGCTCGAACGCCCCGACCCTGCCGGCCGCGCCGTGCCGGTGGTCAGGCAGGTGCAGGGCGGGGAAATCCATGCCGCCGTGCAGCGCGAGGCGCGCGAGGGATTCACGGCGCGCATGCTCGAACTCGATGCGCTGGCGCGCGGGCTGGCGGAGCCCTCGCGCCGGGAGCCGACCTGGCTGTACCTGTCGCCCGAAGACGGCGGGTTCGCGCGCCATGGTTTCTGGCTGCTCGAAGAGGGCGGCGAGCGCTACGTGGACGCCCCCTACATCGACCTGGTGGTGGACGAAGGCAGCCTGACCGACGGCAGCTTCGAGGAAGTCTTCGCGCACGAGATGGGGCACGTGTTCCTGCGCCGGCTGCTGCCGTCGCTGCCGGCGGGGTATTCGCGGGCGCCGCACCACGCCTTCACGATTACCGACTACCCGACGGCGTTCGACGAAGGCTTCGCCATCCATTTCCAGCTGCTTGCGCGCCGGCTGACCGCGAACGCGCGGCTGCGGGCGATCGACCACGGCTTCGACACCCGGCCCTTCCTGCCTTGGTGGCTCAGCAACCGCGACCGCAGCCTGCGCATCCAGGGCGTGCGCGCGAACCTGTTCGTGCAGGCGCAGCGCCCGATGCAGGGGGTCGCCGATGCGCTTACCGCCGAGCAGTTGAGCACGGAGTTCGACGCCACGCGCCTTCGCAACGGCCAGCAGATGCTCAGCTCCGAAGGCGTCATCGCGACGCTGTTCCACCGCTGGATCGGCGAAGCCCCGGCCGATGGCCTGGTGGCGGCCTACCGGCCCTGGTTCGAGGCCCTTGCCGCGTTGCAGGCCAGGCCGCTGCGGGCGGACTCGCCCCTGCCGGTGCTGCTGCTGCGTGAACTCCATGCCCGCGATGACGCGGCAGGCCGGCAGGCCATCGGCATTTTCATCGATACCACCTACGGGGCGACCGTGGATCCGGCGCTGCCGCGCCAGGCAGGTGAACTGGCCCTGGCCGGCGCGACCGGCGACATCGAAGCCTACGTCGGCCGCCTGAAGCCGGCGCGCGATGCGCTGGCGGCGGCGCGCGAATCCGCGCTGGCCGATCCGTCCCGCCTGGATGCCGCCTTGGGCCCCGGCCTGTGGTTGCTGGCCGAAGGCGAAGACGGCATCGCGGTGAACCTCAACAGCGCCGAAGCGGCGCAGCTGTCGGCGCTGGGGCTGAGCGAGCAGGCCGTCTCGCGGCTGCTGGAAAGCCGGCGATCCGGGTCTGCCTTTGCCGATTTCGACGACGTCGTGCTGCGCACTGGCCTGGATGCCCGGACCGCGTCGCGGTTGAAGGCGCAGGCGATGGCACTGGAATCGGCGGGACCTTATCCGCGCCGCTGACTTGCCGCGTCATCCGGCTCATCTGATTCCGGCCTGCCTCGCCGCTTTGGCCGCCCGGGCGTGGGCGCCATCACGAAGGACAGGCTGAAAAGCTGGTCCTGGCCGGGTTGGCGCGGGCCCTGCAGCAGCGCCTGAAGGCGTTCCAGCAGCTCGTTGGCTTCGCGCAGGCCGGCCTCGTCCAGCCAGCCGCGGCTGCGGCCGGCCCACAGCTCGCGATCGGGTCCGCGGGTGCGTACGCCATTCCGGGCTACGGCAGCGCGGAAGTCGCGGCCGGCGGCCTGGAGTTGCCTGGCGACGACGGCCTGCACGGCTTCGGCGCATTCACCGCCAGGTTCATAGGCCAGGCGCAGCGCCGTGCCGGGCCGGGTGCCGATGCGGTAGCGGCGGGCGTCCCCGTCGGCGTCGACGCGCGTAATAAGCCCGGCATCGGCCAGCAGTTCGAAGTGGTAATAAAGCCCGTCCGCCGCCCGCCCGAGCTCGCCGGCGACGGTTGCCACGTCCGCCTCCCCGTCCAGGGCGGCCAGGGTGTCGACGATGTCCTGGCGCACCGGGCTGGCCAGCAGGCCGATGCCGGCCGGGTCGGCCACGTCCTGGTAACGGCGCTTGACGGGCGGGCGGGGGACTCGGGACCGTGCCATCGGTTGGCTTGCCTGTGTTGAAAAACAGGAGGAAATTTCAACGCACTTGCCGCGCCCTGGCAAGTGCCGGCCTTCGGTCCGGCCCTGTCCGAGTCCACGAGGTCGCCATGAACACGCTCAAACCCACCGCGCGCCATACGGTCCTTGCCTGCCTGCTGGCCCTGCTGCTGCAGGGCCTGGCCGGCTGCCGCCAGACCGAAATGCTTCGCCTGTATTTCGCCAACTCGGGCACCCAGGCCCGCCTCGACCAGCCCTTGCCCCTGCGTATTCCGTTCCGCGAACACGAAGGCTGGGTGCTGGTGAAGGCCAGCATCAACGGCGCGCCGCCGCTGGACTTCGTGCTCGATACCGGCGCCGGCATGCTCACCGTGCTCACCGGGCCAAAGACCGATTCGCTGCCCTTCGACATGCGCCAGGTGCGCAGGATCGGCGGCGACGGCGTGGCGGGCATCACCGCCGCCGTGCAGCAGGACCTGGACATCGATTTTGGTCCGGTGACCCTGCTGGGCCAGACCGCGCTGGCGGTGCCGCTCGATACGGTGCTTTGCGACGCGTCGATCAAGGAGCCGCCGTTCCAGGGAGTGATCGGCCACGAACTTTTCCACCGTTATGTCGTGGAAATCGACCACGCACGCAGCGAAGTGGTGCTGCACGATCCGGACACCTATCGCTACACGGGCAAGGGCCACGTGGTGCCGCTGGAGATCAGCAGCCGCCATGCCTACGCGAAGGCGCGGGTGCACGGCCCCGAGGGTGCGGACTACGAAGCGCGACTGCACGTCGACAGCGGCGCCGGCATCGACCTGAGCCTGTTTCCGCAAACCCACGAAGCCATCGAAGTGCCGGCTGGCGGCGAAGAAGCCGTGGCCTGCTTCGTCGGTGGCCTGGCGCGTTACCAGACGGGAAGTTCGGTGACCCTTGGCCTTGGCGACGCCCCAGGGGTGGAAACGCCGGTGCGCTATTCGCTGGGCGATGAAATCATTGATACCGGGCAGCACGGCCGGGTCGGGGCACGGTTCCTGAGCCGATACAACGTGGTCTACGACTTTCCCGGCGAACGCCTGTTCCTTTCGCCGCGCACGGCGGACGAGCAGGCCGGACCCTAGCCCTTGGCCATCAGCGCAGCAGCAGCACCGGCAGCAGGCAGCTGCGCAGGACCTGGGTGGTGGTGCTGCCCAGGATCAGGTTGCGGATGCGCGAGTGGCCGTAGGCGCCCATCACCAGCAGGTCGCTGCCGCGGGCCTTGGCGACGTCGGCAATGACCGCGTCGGCGGCGCCGGACTGGAACACCGCCTCGGGGCTGAAACCGGCCTCGCGCAGCGTCGTCAGCGCCCAGTCCATGTGTTTCTGCGCTTCCGGGCTGGCGTCGCCGGCGGTGAGCACGTCGCAGCCCAGGCCCTGCAGCAGCGGGCTGGCGCAGACCATCTCGACGCAGCGGCGGGTGGTGGCGCTGCCGTCGTAGGCGATCAGGAAACGCGCGGGCGCCTTGAACGCCCGCGAGGCCACCAGCACCGGCCGGTGCACCGAACGCACCACGCGCTCGAGGTTGCTGCCCAGGTGGCCGCTGGCGAAGTCGGTGTGTTCGCCACGCTTGCCGACCACGAACAGGCGCACCCCGGCTTCAAGCTCGAGCAGGGTGTCGACCAGCGAACCCTGGCGCTGCCGGGCCTGGGACGCCAGGCCGAAGTTGTTTTGTACGCGTTCGCGCGCCTGGTCGAGCAGCAGGCGGCCGCGGGCCTGGTCGACGCGGCCACGCTGTTCGTCCAGGTCGGCCAGTTCCTGCAGCAGGTTTTCCTGCGCGCCCAGCGACAGGCTGCCGCTGAGGTTGGTGCCGGCGGCGGCGCCGTGGCGGCGGTCGATCACGTGCACCAGCTCCAGCGGGGCACCGAGCCGGGACGCGGCCCAGCCGGCGTGGTCGGCGACGGAATCGGCATACACCGACGGGTCCAGCGCGGCCAGGACCTGGCCGTCGGCGTGGATGAGCGGGCGGGTGTCGGTCATGGCCAGGTGTCTCCCTTAGTGGCCCATCAGCCGTTCGACGGCGTCGGGCTTGTCGTGCACGCCCAGCTTGTCCACGATCGTGGCGCTGGCTTCGTTCATGCCGATGATCTCGACCACGGTACCTTCGCGGCGGAACTTGAGCACCACCTTGTCCAGCGCGCCGACCGCCGTGAGGTCCCAGAAGTGCGCGCGGCTGACGTCGATGCTGACGTTCGCCAATACTTCCTTGAAGTCGAAGCCGGCGATGAAGCTGTCGGCCGAGGCAAAGAAGACCTGGCCGGTGACCACGTAGTCGCGGCGGTCGCCGTCGGCAGCAAGGGTTGAACCCACGTGCAGCACGCGCCCGACCTTGCGCGCGAAGAACAGCGCCGAAAGCAGCACGCCGGCGCCGACGCCCTTGGCCAGGTCGTGGGTGGCGACGGTGACCACGACGGTGGTGATCATCACCAGGCTGGAACTCCTGGGGTGTTCGCGCAGGTTGCGGATCGAGCCCCAGTTGAAGGTGCCGATCGAGACCATGATCATCACCGCCACCAATGCCGCCATCGGGATCTGCTTGACCCAGGGGCCGGCGAACACCACCAGCACCAGCAGCACGCTGCCGGCGACGAGGGCGGAAAGTCGTCCGCGGCCGCCGGATTTCACGTTGATCACCGACTGGCCGATCATCGCGCAGCCGGCCATGCCGCCGACCAGGCCCGAGGCGATGTTGGCCACGCCCTGGCCCGCGGCTTCGCGGTTCTTGTTGCTGGGCGTGTCGGTCAGGTCATCGACGATGGCCGCGGTGAGCAGCGATTCGAGCAGGCCGACCACGGCCAGGGTCGCCGAGACCGGCAGGATGATCCACAGCGTTTCCAGGGTCAGCGGCACCTGCGGGAACAGGAACACCGGCAGGCTGTCGGGAAGTTCGCCCATGTCGCCGACCGTGCGCACGTCCCAGCCGAACCACATCGCAAGTGCGGTAAGCAGCACGATGCAGATCAGCGGCGAGGGCACGACCCTGGTGAGGTAGGGCAGGCCGTAGATGATGACCAGGCCGGCCAGCACCAGCGCGTAGACCAGCCAGGAAACGCCGATCAGTTCGGGAAGCTGGGCCATGAAGATAAGGATGGCCAGCGCATTGACGAAGCCGGTGATCACCGAACGCGAGACGAAGCGCATCAGGCTGCCCAGCTTGAACACGCCCGCGAGGATCTGCAGCACGCCGGTGAGCAGGGTGGCCGCCAGCAGGTACTGCAGGCCATGGTCGGCCACCAGGTCCACCATCACCAGCGCCATGGCGCCGGTCGCGGCCGAGATCATGCCCGGCCGGCCGCCGGTGAAGGCGATCACCACCGCGATGCAGAAGGAGGCATACAGGCCGACCTTGGGGTCGACGCCGGCGATGATGGAAAAGGCGATGGCCTCGGGGATCAGGGCCAGGGCCACGACCAGGCCGGCCAGCACGTCGCCCCTGACGTTGGCGAACCAGTCGTCACGGAAATTCTTGAACATGGATTTTGGGGTGTCCGACGCGGCCGCGAAGTATACCTTCCCCGCCCGGATCAGACCTTGAGCCGCCGCTCGAACAGGTCCAGCGTGGCGTCCCAGGCCAGGCGCGCGGCGTCTTCGTCGTAGCGCGGCGTGGTGTCGTTGTGGAAACCATGCACGGTGCCGCCGGGCTGCAGCAGGGTGTAGTCGGTTCCGGCGGCTTCCAGCGCGGCCTGGTAGCCGGGCCAGCTGGCGTTGACGCGCGGGTCGTCCGCCGCCAGCACCACCAGCAGTTCGGCCCTGATCGCCGGCACGTCGCTGGGATCGGGTGCGCCGCCATAGAACGGCGCCGCGGCCTGCAGGTCGGGCAGCTGCGTCGCCAGGAAGTTGGCGATGGCGCCGCCATAACAAAATCCGACCACGCCCAGCCGGCGGTTGCCCAGCGCATGGCCCTGCAGCCAGCGCGCGGCAGCCAGCATGTCCTGGCGGGTCTTGGTCTGGTCGAGGGTCTGGAACTTCGCGCGGGCGGCGTCTTCGTCGCCGGGGTAACCGCCGATCGGCAGCAGGGCGTCGGGGGCAAAGGCCAGGTAGCCGGCCAGCGCCACGCGCCGGGCCACGTCCTCGATGTGCGGATTCAGGCCGCGGTTTTCGTGGACCACCAGCACCAGCGGCAGCGGCCCGGTTTCGGCGGTGGGGCGGACCAGGTAGCCGCCGGCCTCGCCGTAACCCCTGGGCGATTCGAAGCGCGGGCGGCTGGTCGCCAGCCGCGGATCGTCGGGTTCGACCTGCCGGGCCTGGACGAACTGGGGTGACAGCGCCGCCAGCAACCCGGCGGCCCCGGAGGCGCCGGCGGCAAAACCAGCGGCGGCCTGCAGGAAGCCGCGACGGTCCAGCTGCCCGTGCACGTAGCGGTCGAACAGCTCCAGCACTTCGGGATGGAAATCCTGCGTGGTCTTGCGGCTCATGGGCGTCTCCCCGGCAGATTTTGGCTTTGACGAGCCCGAAGCCTCTCAGCCAGGGCGAAAGCTGGCGTGAAAACGGGATGTCACGTTTTGTTTCGTCGCGGCGTCTGGGGTTTTATCCCCGCCGGAGAGGATTTCGTCCCATTTGCCGACGGCAGGGCCCGAATCACCTACCATTCACGCTGCGATTCAAGGGGAGTCGCGGTTTCACCAGCCAGGAGCCTTGCATGTCCCACCTGATCAACATCTTCCTCGAGCCGGCCAAGGTATTCGCCGATCTGCGCGAAAAGCCCACGTTCTGGGTGCCGATGCTGCTGCTGGCGGTCCTCACCGCCGTGTCGACCCTGCTTTATTTCCTCAACGTCGACCCGGCCTGGTTCGCCGAGTACCAGTCGGCGCAGATGCTGCTGCAGAACCCGGAAATGACCAGCGCCGAGCTGGCCCAGATGCAGTCGATCATGCCCGGCGCCCGCGCCATGGGCTGGTTCGCGGCCGTCGGCGCCCTGCTGGTCATCGTGGTCGTGTTCCTGGTCTACGGCGTGTACTACCTGCTTGCCGGCAAGATCACCGGGCAGCCGGTTGGCTTCCGCCACGGCCTGGCCTTGGTCAGCTGGTCGTCCATGCCGATGGTGCTTGGCAGCCTGGTGGTGATCGGTGCCGTGCTCACCAGCTCGCCGCAGGCGTCGCTTGAAAGCATGCAGCTGACCAATATCGACCCGCTGCTGGTGCAGCTGCCGATGGACCACGACTGGTCCCTGCTGGCCCGTAGCTTCAGCCTGCTCAACTTCTGGGTCTGGTTCCTGGCCGCGCTGGGCTGGAAGACCTGGTTCCGCACCGGCTGGGGCCAGGCCCTGGTCGTGGTGCTGCTGCCGTCGATCGTCATCTACGGCGTGATGGCCCTGTTCGCGATCCTCTGATTCGATTCCTGGAAACCTGTCCTGATGAAGCTCAACAAGAAGTGGCTGATTGGCGGCGCGATCATCGCGGTGATGGCCCTGCTGCTGGTGGTCAAGTCGATGCGCGGCGAGTCCCGGACCGAGGTCGAGGTGGTGCTGGCGTCCGAACAGGACATCCGCCCCTCGATCCTGGCCTCGGGCCTGCTCGCCTACCTGGACGAGGTCAACCTGACCGCCGAACTGGTGGCCAAGGTCGAGGAAATCCTGGTCAAGGAAGGCGACAAGGTTGAAAAGGGCCAGCTGCTGCTGCGCCTGGACCCCGAGACCTACCGCAACGCCATCGAGCGCGAGGAGGCCAGCCAGCGCCAGAGCAAGATCAGCATCGAGCGCCAGCGGCTGGCGCTGGCGCTGGCCGAGACCCGGCTCAAGCGTGGCGAAGAATTGCTGGGCCGGCAGATGATCGGCCAGAGCGAATTCGACGACCTGCGCAACGCCCGCGACCTGGCGAGTGTCGAGCTTCGCAGCTCCCAGGAGTCGCTGCGCCGGGCCGAGGCCATCCTCAGCGAGGCCCGCGAGCAGCTGCAGAAGACCGACATCCGCGCGCCCATCGGCGGCACCATCGTGGCCTTGCCGATCAAGGTCGGCGAAACCGCGATCCCGTCCACCATGTCCCTGGCCGGCGCCAGCCTGATGAAGATCGCCGATACCTCGGCGATCCAGGCCGAGCTGAAGGTCGATGAGGCCGACATCGCGCGCATCCGCATGGGCCAGCAGGCCGAAGTGGTGGCCGCCGCGCACCAGGACACGCCGCTGCAGGGCAAGGTCGCGCAGATCGCGCTGGCCCCGAGCCTGGAGCCGGGCAGCCAGGGCCGGTCCT